>NZ_MEGQ01000003.1:0-152365 GCF_001725585.1 Thiomonas sp. SCN 64-16
ACCGTAGACTTATCCACACCCGACTGCGACGCAGTCGGCCTTAGACCCCGGGTCAAAATTGAATCGGCACGGTGGGTCAAAATTCCATCGGCACGAACAATCAGCTGGGAAGGGTGCCGGTGGGGCATCAGGTCCAGTTCGGACTGGTCTGTGCCGTCGCGTTGGAAGCGTCCCCCGAAAACGCGGCCAGCAAGACGGACAAAGTGCCCTCCACCAGCGCATCGGCCTTTTCATGGGGCACGCGCAAGCTGAACTCGACATCGGGCAAATCCGGCAAGGGGCAATCCGCAGATGGGTCCATCCGGCGCATTCCGGCTGGAATGGCCGATGCATTCAGACAGGAGATACCAAGCCCTGCCGCCAGAGCGAGCTGCAAGCCAAGAACGCCGGAGGCACTATGGGCGATGAAGTAGGGCATGCGATTGGCGTGCAGCGTGCGCACAATGAATTGCTGAAGGGCACAGGTCTCGGGGAGAACGACCAGGGGTAAAGGTTTGCCCCCTTCGTGTACCCAAGAAGGTTCGGCAATCCATGCCAAGGGTTCACGCAGCACGTGCAGACGTTTCGCCTTCGACGTTTGCGACCTGCGCGCCGCGTGGCTGTCCAGTATGCGCATGGATAGACCGATGTCGAAGTCCGTATCCGCCTGTCCGCTTTCGATGATTTCGCTCTTTCGGATCGAAACATGCAAGCGGAGGTGCGGGTATCGCATGCGAACCTGGCGCAGCAGCTGTGCAATGACTGTGGGGCGGAAGTAGTCGGTGATCGCCAGACGCAGGTCGCCTGCCAGCTGGATACCCCGCATCTCCTGGTAAACACGTTCGTGCTGGGCCACCAGCTGGCGGGCATGCCCGAGTAGACGTTGTCCTGCGGGCGTCAGGGAGATTCCCTTCTTGCCCCGATGAAACAAGAGCGCGCCGCAGTGCTCCTCCAACTTACGGATTTGTTCGCTGACGGCCGATTGTGAACGGCACAGCCGCGGGGCCGCCGCGGTAAGGCTGCCCGCGTCTGCAACTGCAATGAGAGCCTGGAGGAGAGTAATGTCGAAATGGTGCATGGCATCCATCGGCCTATCCGATGGATGCCATCATAAGTTCCCGCTTTTGATGTGAATGGATTCCTTCTAACCTGCGGGCATCCCTTCACGATTCGGAACTGCCCCATGCCCTTCATCACCCTGCATCTTTCTGGAAGCCCTGACCCTGAACTGAGCCGCGATCTGAGCAAGAGGATTGGCGCACTCGCCTGCAAACTGTTGCGCAAGGATCTGAGGCGTACCTCTGTCCTCGTGCGCTACGTCCCCCATGCCGATTGGTTCATCGCAGATCAGTCGCTGCAAGAGTTGGGGCGCAATGCCTTCCGCCTGGAAGTGACCGTCACGGACGAAACCAATACGCGGGACGAGAAGGCCATCTTTCAGCGCGAGGCATTCCAAGCGCTCTCGACCTGGATCGGTAATGTGCACCCGCATTCGAATATCCATGTCATCGACTGTCGTGCAACCGCCTATGGTTACGGCGGCGTCACGCAGGACAGACACTATCAGGGCTTGGACTTGGGTACTGTCCCCAACGGCCCTTGATCCTATAGCTGCCGCTGTTCCTGGCGGCCTTCAGCACCACGCTCACGACACCCAGATGCCGACCCACCGCATGGCGCCAACGATCAGCGGTGCTATCGAGCCACCGCTGAAGTGACCTCGCTTCCACCGAGACTGCTGGAGGACTATACGAGTGAAAATCATGGGCATAACTGCAACCATGCGAAACGTTTAGTGACCAAAAATTAATTTCATCGTTTCGTCACTTTTTCTCGGGAACATGAGTCCATTTACGGCCAGCCACGAATGTCTGGCCGGACCCATCAGACCACGCCCCTGAAATGACGACCCATCCATTCACCTTGCGCAAGCCCTTGCTTGCCTTCGCTCTCAGTGCCGCCTCTGTGCTCAGCCTGCCAACGCCGTCCCTGGCCGCATCACCAGCGAGCTTCTTTCACGTGTCAGGATTTGTGCGCCTCTATGGTTTCAACAAGAACTACGGCGCACCGACCAAGCCGGATCAGCGCTCCTCGGCCCTAGGCGAAGGCCTCAACATCACCACAGATCCCTTTCTCGGGGGCTTCGGACTCGGGCTGAGCGTCTACAACGCCAATGCCATCGAAACCTTCCCGGCTGGAGACAAGGCGCAAGAGACTACGTTGATGGGCGCCAAGTCCTCGCTGACCACTGTCGGACAGGCCTATGCCCAGTATGCGCGTGACGGCGCGCTGATTCGCGCCGGGCGTCAGATCATCAACACCCCCTGGATGGGCGCGCGCGACTCTCGGATGATCCCCCAGACCTTCCAGGGAGTCTGGGCCTCGATCGCGCCTGTGAAGGGTTTGCAGTTGATGGCCACGCGCATCAACGCCTTCAGGAGTCGGACCTCCGATAGCTTCACGCATGACAACCTCTACTACCCCAATGGTTACGAGGGAGACACGCTGTATGGGACAACCACCGTTTTCCCTAAAAAAACCGTGCTGCCGGAGGCCAGCGGCACCAGCGTGGTGGGCGCACGCTATCACTCCGGCCCCATTCATGGTGAGGCCTGGTTCTATGACTACACCGACTTTGCGCGCAGCACCTATCTGAACGGCGGCTACGCTTTCGGCAAAGCCCACGACGCTTTCGCCCCCTACGTCGATGCGCAGTTCATGCACCAGACGGGCGGCTCGATGTTTCAGAAGTACAAGGCAACGCTGTTTGGCAAAGGCGGAGCGGTCGATTCCACGCTCTGGGGCCTGCGCGGCGGCGTCAAGTTCTCGGGCAACAATGTCTCCTTGGCCTACAACAAGCTGGAAGATCACGCCAACGCCTTTGGCGGCGGCTCCATCGTTTCGCCCTACGGCGATCACACCGCGATGTACGCGGCAGTGATGACCGCCAACCTGCTGGCCTACGGACCGGGAGATGCCACCGAGCTGGCCTACAGCCGAAGTTTCCTCGACCATCAGCTCAAGCTGAAGGTGGCCGCGCTGAAGTTCCACACGACCTACAGCGGCAATCCGCATGCCGTTTATTTCGATGCCACCTACGCTTTGAACGGCAAGCTCAAGGGACTGTCCATTCGCGAGCGCCTGGCGATCAGTAATGGGGCGTCTTCGGCGGCCTATCGCTCACTGGTCTACAACCGCCTGATGCTGCAATACCGGTTCTGAGAGCGGCGGGCATGACGGCATTGCGCATCCGTGGACTGCAGGCGGACTACGGAGGTCAGCCCGTTCTGCGTGACATTCAGTTCGATCTGGAGCCGGGCGACTATGCCTGTCTCCTGGGACGATCCGGATCGGGCAAGAGCACCCTGCTCGCGGCGATTGCAGGGTTTGTCCACCCCCATGCGGGGCAGATCTCGATCGATGGCGAAACGGTCTGCGATCCAACCCAGTCGATCGACCGTCCGCCGCATCAGCGCGGCCTGGGCATGGTGTTTCAGGAGGCTAATCTCTGGCCGCATCTCGACGTGATCGACAACATCCTGTTCCCCTTGCGCGCACGCAAACTGCCGGTCGATCACCGATGGGCCGAGGAGTTGCTGGATCGCGTGGGTCTGGCCGGGTATGGCCGACGCAAGCCCGCCACCTTATCGGGAGGCCAAAGGCAACGTGTGGCCATTTGCCGCGCGCTGGTGGCTAAGCCCAGCTTGGTGTTGCTCGACGAACCTCTATCTGCCGTCGACGGCCAGACCCGAGAAGAATTGCAGAGCTATCTGCAGACCCTGTTCGGCGAAACCCGCACGACCGCGCTTCACGTCACGCACGACCCCTCCGAGGCGTTCGCCCTCGGACGGCATGTGGCCGTTCTCGAGCAGGGACGCATCGTGCAATGGAGCACGCCAGCGACGGTGTACCGTGAGCCGTCCAGTGAGGTCGTGGCCGGACTGACCGGCAGTTTTCGCAGCGTGCCGGTCAACGTCGATTTCCTTGAGCAGAACGATCTCGCTCGATTCACCTTCGACGGCAGGGCTTGGCAAGCCCCCGCCCACTCCTCGCTCCGTACCGGGCCTGCGCGCCTGCTGCTTCGTCCTGAGGCGGTTCGCATCCACGCCCAGGCGGGCGCCTGGCGGGTGCATAAGCGCCGCTTTGAAGCTGGGCTCTTCCACGTTGAAGTCGAACACCCTAACGGCGATCGCATCCAGGGCACCAGCCCGCACGATCTGTCCCAGGATGCGGTGTCCATCGACCTCGTTTCGGAGCACTGCTGGCTCCTCCCCGCCGACAACCATCCCGCCTGAGCCTTTCGTCCTTTCTCATTAGTCAGCCATGAAACACAAACTCCTTTTTGCCTTCGCACTCGTCCTCACTGCGTTCTTTGCCCGTATGGCGAACGCCGCCGATCTCGTGGTCTACAGCAGCGCTCCCGCCTCGCTGGCCAAAGCGCTGGCTGCTGGATATGCCAAACAAAGTGGTCAGCATGTGGATCTTTACACCGCCAGTACCGGGAAGATCATGGCGCGATTGGCTGCTGAAGCTGCCCAGCCTCACGCGGATGTGGTCATTCTCGCGGACTGGACGGCGGGACTCGCCCTGGCCAATCAAGGTCTGGTACTGCCGTACCGGCCGGACGCGATCCTCAAGACCCTGCGTCCCCAGGTCAATGCGCCCGGCCCCTTCCTGCCGGTTGGCGCCGATGTCGTCGGTCTGGTCGTCAATACGCATCTGGTCGGTGACAAACAGGCGCCGCAGGATTGGTCCGATCTCACCAACGCGAAATGGAAGGGCCAGCTCACCATGCCCGACCCCACGCTCTCGGGCACCGCCTCTGACTTTGTCATCGCCTACGCCGCGCATGAGGGCCAAAAAGGCTGGGCCTGGCTCGATGCCCTCAAAGCCAATGGTTGCATCTGGCCCGGCCCCAATGCCAGCGCCTTGCGCCCGGTGGAAATGGGTGAGCGCAGCGTCATGGTGGCAGCGGTCGGCCATACCGCCCTCAAGGCCAAGCTCGCGGGCAACAGTCTTGATCTCATCATTCCCAGCAGCGGGGTGCTCCTCATTCCCCGACCAATAATCGTCATGAAGAGCAGCCACCAAGCAGCGGCGGCAGAGCGCTTCGTCGACTTCGCGATGTCCCCTGCGGGCCAGACCGATGTGGCGAAGGCGCTGCTGCTCCCCGCAGTCTCCAGTGTGCCGCCCGCGACGGTCTGGCCCGATTCGGCCCTGTCCCATGTACTGCCGGTGGACTGGGCCGCATTGACGCAGCAACGCAAGACCGTTCTGGCCCGGTTCAGTCATCAGATTCTTGGCCGGTGAATGCAGAGCGGACGATCGTTTCGCCGAACTGCGGAGATCTTGCTGCTCGGCACGTTTGCCCTGCTGATCCTGGCTCCCGTTGCGGCTCTGCTCTTCGAGGCGGCAACTCCGCTTACCCACGGACAGAGCTGGCGTACCCTGCTGGGTCACGACCTCTTCGCCAACCTGCTTGCCACCCTCGAACTGGCCGCGCTCACGGCCGCGCTGTCACTGATCGCCGGTGCCCTGCTCGCAGGCCTCGTGGAGGCGACGCCGGTCCGCTGGCAACAAGGGCTCGAGCCGCTGCTCCTCGGCTCCTTCCTCATGCCGCCCTACCTCACCGCGGTGGCGTGGTCGCTGATCGCAGGGCCGGTGGGCCTGTGGAACCAGGTTCTCGGTCATGGTGGACTGGCGCTTGCCAAGCTGCTGTACTCCCTGCCTGGCATGGCGATCGTCATGGCCCTGCACTTGACGCCGCTGGTCTATGTCATGGCCAGCGCGGCGCTTCGTGGCGTCGATCATCGCCTCATCGAGACGGCCCAGGTTCATGGCGCATCGCCACTGCGTGCGCGCTGGATGGCCTATCGACCAGGAGTGGCTCCTGCGTTGTTGGCCGCGACCTTGCTGGTGTTCCTCGCCAGCACTGAAGAATTTGGCGTGCCTAAGGTGCTCGGTGATATGGCGGGCGTTCAGGTGCTCAGTGTGGCGGTGGAGCAGGCGCTCGACGTCTGGCCGGTCAATCTGCCGCGAGCTGCGGGCATCGGTTTGCTCCTGGGCACACTGGCCCTGATGATCTGGCTGCTCGCCTTGCCCCTGACCCGGATGACCGCAACGTCGGCGCAAAGGCAAGCTGGGAGGGTGCGGCGCTGGTGTGCCTTGCCGCCGCTGCTGTTCGCCGTCATCGCCACAGGGCTGCCGCTGGCGGCCATCGGGGTAACGGCCCTGCAGAAGGCCGTCACCAACGGTTTGGCTTCAGGCAATTGGACCTGGAAGCATTTTGCGCAGGTGCTCACACCGGGCGATGGCGGGCTCGCGGCCTTGCAAACCAGCATCGGGCTGTCCGTCGGTACGAGCGTGGCAGGTATGGCGCTGGCGGTGACCGGCCTGTTCATCCTTCAGCGGTTTCCTGAGCGGACCCGAAGATTCCTGGAGGTGCTGGGCTATGCGCCGCAGGCGATTCCCGGCGTGGTGATGGCGACCGGACTGATTCTGTTCTGGAACGCTCCGGGCAACCCGCTGCCGATCTATGGTCATGTGCCCATCATCGGCATGGCCTATCTGGCGCTCACCCTCCCCTATGCGCTGCGCTACGCCGCAAGTGGTCTGCAGCAGGTTCCAGTCGGGCTGAGCCAGGCAGCAAGCGTGCACGGCGCGCGACCACCCCGTGTGCTGACTCAGATCCATCTGCCGCTGGCCTGGCCGCATGTTCTCGCAGGCGGCGCGGTTCTGTTTGCGTTCTGCATGCGCGAACTTGCCGCATCGATTCTGTTACAGCCGCCTGGCACTCAGGTGATCTCGACCTATGTCTATGCGCAGTTCGATCAGGGGAATGTCAACGACGGCATGGCCTTGGCGGTCGTGGGCATTGCGTCGACGCTGCTTGTGCTCATCGCGGTGCGCGGCGTGGTTCAAGGTTTGTCCAAGACCCGTTCCGCGGAGGCGCCTGCGTCTGCAAAATAGAGCGCCTTTGATCTTCGACCGAAGCAGTAGGGAAAATCCACCGACTTGTTGTTTGCAACATCGCTCCTGCCCGTTCAAGTGATAACGGACTGTCGCAGCGTCAACTGGTCGCACCGAATGCGCCATCGCTCCGATAGTCCGTACCGCCCCACGTGATGAACACCACCGTAGAATCCCGGCATGCCCCCTGATCTCATGCGCGTCCTGGCCATGGCCGGAAGCCTGCGCGCGGCTTCGATCAATGCCGCGTTCTGCCGCGCAGCAGCTCGCCTGGCACCTGCCGATCTGTCGATATCGGTCTATCCGGGCTTGGGCGACCTCCCCCTGTTCAACCCGGATCGAGAGATCGATCCGCCTCCCTCGGTTCGACACCTGCGGCAGTCGGTTCGACAGGCAGATGCTCTGTTGATCGCCAGCCCCGAATACGCTCATGGTGTATCGGGCATCATGAAAAACGCCTTGGATTGGCTGGTCAGTGACGAAGGGTTCGTGGGCAAACCCGTGGCCCTGGTCAACACCTCCCCCAGGGCCCATCATGCTTACGATGCGCTGCGTGAGACGCTTCTAACCATGTCAGCCGTGATGGTCGAGGGCGCATCGCGCGACATAGCCCTGCTTGGCGCATGTGTGACTGAGGACGCCATGGTGAATTCCGGTGAGGTCGCGGAGTCGATCCGCCACATTGGCGAAGCCTTGAGGGTTTACCTGCTCTCACCAGAATGGCCCGGCCCCTCGGGCAAGACACGATGAACCTGATCCAGTCCAGCCCTCTCCTGGACCGCAGACATGTCTGAGCGTTGATCGGGACCGCTCAAGGAGCCCCGGGGTCGCAGCTCGTCCTCGGCGCGTTTGTCTTGCAATCCTCAGTCCGAACTCCAATGCAGTAGCCTCTACGTCTCATTCGGCAGCGACTGGTGGCCCTACGCGCTGCGCCGTATTGGCGAGAGCCAGGAAAACGCATGGCAGCTTGCGCGCTCTCTACTCGGCGGCAGCTAGCGACGATTGCAAGCCGCGTAGCAATACCCGGCGGCCGGTGCCGGAGTGGAGCTACAGACGGAGTTCGTGAGTGACAGTAGCTGGACCGATGCGGCCGTCGCCCATCCTCAGTACGCTGACTGCTATACGTCAGCGAGCGGGCATCGTCTGCATTCCATCCAACGCGCCCGTTACCGATAGTCTGCGGGCGTCGCGCCCCGACGTTCGGTGCCTCGAACGCTTGGCAATGATGCTCTTGCCCATCTATCATTCATGCATGCTGCATGCAATATGGAGACTCATATGTGGATTCAAAACGATCAAGATCATCCATTCGTTGACCCAAGCGCCAGGGTCGCATCTACCGCTGTCATCTCAGGCGACGTGCACATCGGAGCGAATTGCTCCATTGGCCACGGCGCTGTACTCATCTCTGAAGGCGGACCGATTCGCATCGGCGACAACTGCGTAATCATGGACACTGCGGTTATTCGCGGCGTGCCGGGGCACGTAACGCAGATTGGAAGCTGCGTTCTCGTGGGGCCGCACGCCTACCTCGTCGGATGCTCAGTGGAAGATGAGGTGTTCATAGCAACTGGTGCGGCCGTTTTCAATGGCGCCATTCTCCGGCGCGGCAGTGAAGTGCGAATCCACGCCGTGGTGCATATCCGCACGGAGCTTGCCGCTCACGCAACCGTCCCCATCGGCTGGGTCGCTGTGGGGACACCTGCCCAAATTTTTCCTCCTGGGGATCACGAAAGGATCTGGACCGTTCAGAAGCCGCTCGACTTCCCGCGTTACGTGTTCAACACGGAACGTCCCCCGCAGGGGGAATCCATGATGGCCGCGGTCATGCCGCGCTATGCAGCCGCGCTTCGGCGCATGCATGCAACTGACAGGCTCTATGAACAAGCGTGAGAGAAATCAGGCGCTGCAGGCCAATAAACTGGGCGCCATGTGGGCCGTGCTTGACCGAGCCATTAGCGGGGCGTTGGAAGACTATTCGCCATCCAGCGCGGCAATCCTGCTTTGGCTCTCCTATTGGCCACCTATGAGCGTGAGCGAACTTGGCAAGGTGCTGAGCCTTTCCCAACCCGCTTGCTCGCGCGCAATTGACCGCCTGGCAGCTTCTGGGTTTGTCCGGAAATCCCATAGCGGATCCCGCGAGACTTTGGTAGAAATCCTCGCAGCAGGCCGCGTTGAAGCCATGCGCCTGCAAACCCAGCGCCTTTCGACCCTAAGTGCGATGCTAAGCACGCTGGCCAAGTCAGAACAAGCGGAGTTCACGAACCTGCTCGACAAACTGCTCGCCGGAGCAGTAGAGAACCGAGCCGATGCGCGCCATATCTGTCGCTTTTGTGACCATGGCGTCTGCGACGGGCCGCTTTGTCCAGTGGGTTGTCGCGCAACGCAGATCGAGCAGTCCGCGCAAGGCGAAGAGCGCGGCTGAGCGCCATACACGGGCCGTCAACACAGCCGATATGCGAACTCAGCAGTGCCTTGGCACGATGGTGGCTACGATCGCCAGGGCCACAGCTATCGTATGTTCAATACTAAGGCCTTCCGATTTGTCCGGAGCATATGCGGAGTAAGAAATTGCAAAAACCTCGCCGTCAATGATTTGGCTCGGCATAATCATGGTTCGCTGCGCCGACGTACATTGCGTTAGGCATCTCAGGGAGTAATCGCGCGCATGTCAAGCACCACACTTCGATCGCTGTTCGGGTACAAGTCCTGGGCCAATCAGGAGTTATTCGCCACCCTTGCAGGGCTACCTGCCGAGCACGCAGAACATCTCCACACATGTATCCGAACGCTGAACCACATCTACGTCGTTGATCGCATCTTCAAGGCCCACCTGAGCGCCGAGCCAAGGCCCTTCGACGCCACGAACACCAAGAGCACGCCCACCCTTGCTCAATTGCGGTCCGATGTGGCGGCCACCGATGCTTGGTACGAGCACTACGCTGCAAGCCTGAGCGCAACCAATCTCGCCGAAGTCATCGACTTCGAGTTTACCGACGGGGACAGCGGGCGCATGTCCCGAGAAGAAATCCTTCTCCACGTCATCGCACACGGTGGCTACCACCGGGGTAATGTTGGTCAAGTCCTCAAGTCCATCTCCCCCCCATCGCCTCGCGATCTATACACCAAGTTCCTCCACCAGAGCGAGCCCGCACGAAGGGAGGCTCCAACCCGACGCTCACCCCTCAGTTCACACGTCAAACCGCATGAATGAAGGTCCGCGCGAAACTACTGCACCGCCAAGCAGCCTGGTCGCAGGTCTGCTCGTCGGCTCCGACTTCCACGACTCTTGGTCAGTTGAATCCAACGCAGTCGAACTCCCAGCGCTTGACCACTTCATCGCTGCCATTGGACATACTCCCAAGTGGGTCAATGCGTGCATGGCCTTGCGCAACCGAACGGCGTCCCTGCTGGGGCTCAAGGACCTTGGCCACCTGTCTGCTCTCATTCCCGGCAAGTCGCCCTCAGAGTACCGCCTAGGCGACCGCGTCGGAATCTTCACGCTCTTCGAGAACACCTTCGACGAAGCGCTGCTCGGAGACAAAGACAAACACCTGAACGTCATTCTGTCGGTTCATCGCGCCTTGCTTCCTGGAGAACCCAAGGTACTGATCACCGTCACCACAGTGGTTCATGTGCACAACTCGCTTGG
This sequence comes from Thiomonas sp. SCN 64-16, assembly GCF_001725585.1. NCBI lineage: Bacteria > Pseudomonadati > Pseudomonadota > Betaproteobacteria > Burkholderiales > Thiomonas > Thiomonas sp. SCN 64-16. The sequence goes on from NZ_MEGQ01000003.1 coordinate 10,601, forward strand.
GCGCATCTATATGCTGCCGGTAAAACCAATGCATCGAGTCATTGTCCCCGCGGTCCTCGACGCGATCGGCAATCGAATGAATAGGGGGTCTGGACCGCAATGGGAAAGAGAAGTCAGTTAAACCCCATGAACGCATCTGCAAAATTTCATAAATCAATCCCTGTGGACAACAGGCGTAGCTCTCCACGCGCGTCGGACGCCGACACGGCGCGCGAGTATTTTGATGTTCTTGCGTCGACGGCGTCTGCCGCCCCCCTCCTTGGGCCACACCCGGTAGCCCTCGCTGCGCAACCGCATCAGCACGCCTTCCATGTACCGCGTGTTCCGCAATACGATCATGTTCACAATCAGGCCGAGCGCATTCAACAGGTCTTTTTGTCCTGCGCGACATGCGTTGACACGAAGGAGGGAATCGGCATCGAGAGGGCGACTTGCAATTGAGCAGCCTGGCCTCACCCCGTCGATACACCTGTCGTTCGTCATGGGGTCATACCCGCGCTAATTGCTGATGATCGCCATCACGCCCAGCACGACGAACAGCGTGCCGGCGAGAATTTGGCCGATCCGCAGTGCCGGGCCGCCCGGTGACACGCGGGCACGCAACGGATGGGCGAGCAGGATGCAGAACACGTCGGCGGCGGAAAACAGCAGATTGGCGCAAGCGCCGAGCAAGAACAGTTGCCAGCCGAGCCCGAGCGACGCGTCAGGATTCGTGAATTGCAGCAGAAACGAAAAATAGAACAGCGCTGATTTCGGATTCGACGCCTCGATGAACGCGCTCGAAGACACAACGTTGTTCGGCACCTTGATCGCCGCGTCCTGCCCTACGGGTGCACGGATGCGCTGGATGCCGAGCCAGATCAGATAGCCTCCACCGACCCCCTTGAGCACGTGATACAGCATCGGTGATGTCTTCAGCACCGCGACCGCACCGAGCGCGACGATGCAGATCTGGAAAAAGGCGCCGAGGTGGATGCCGAGCGCGGACAGGAAGCCGACACGCCGCCCGTGCTGAAGCGTCAACGATACGGTCTGTAGCAGCGCGGGCCCAGGAATGAAGCCGAAGCCGAGGCAGGTTAGGCCGAAGAACAGCGCTTTTTCTGGCAACATCAGAAACAGTCTCCAATCACACGGTTCACCGGCTCAAGAATCGCCGGACGGACAACGATCCGCCCGGATTCCACATGGGCCGAGTCATGACAAACGCTGGCGGTTGGTGATTACGCTTTCGGTTGGCTTATCGGTTTGCCACTGTTGATCCAGCCAGTCTGCCCACCACTGCATCAGCCCCCGGCGCTGGTCCAGATATTGCGCCCGGTTGTACGCCGCGCGAACCGCATCCGTCTCGCGGTGCGCGAGCTGGCGCTCGATGACATCGTGCGCAAAGCCCGATTGCTCATTGAGCACGGTGGACGCCAGAGCCCGAAATCCATGCGCCGTCATCCGACCGCGATAGCCCAGTCGGTAAAGCGCGAACAGGAAGGTGTTCTCCGACAGCGCATGCCCCGGGCGCAGCGGTGAATCCAGCACTAGATTGCGGTCACCTGTGAGCACCCGAAGTTGTTCAAGCACCGCCCGCGCCTGTTGGGACAACGGTACGACGTGCGGCAATCCCGCCTTCATGCGGTCTTCGGGAACTACCCAGACCGTGCCGTCCTCGCGCAGCTCAGCCCACCGCATGCCGCGCAACTCGCCAACGCGCACGAAGGTCAAGGCCAGCAATTGCAACCCCAGGCGGGTGATCGGCTCTTCATAGCTGTCGATCGCAACAAGCAACGCACCAGCTTCGCTAGGCGGGATACTGGCCATCGGCTTTTTCACCTTGCGCGGCTGCAGCACCCGCACCAAGCCGCCGGCACCGTGGCTCTCGATGTAGCCCACATCCTGCGCGTAATCGAACACCGCCGCGATGCGCCCGGCCACCCGATGCGCCGTTTCAACGCGGCCGCCCTTCTGCACGGCCTGCACCACCTCAACGAGCTTCGTGCGCGGGATCTGGTCGATCGGGAGCGAACCAATCGCGGGGTACGCGAAGCGCTCCAGCGTCCCGGCTACCTGCCCCTGGTGCTTTCCGTTGGACAGGGAGGGAAGTTTGATCTTCAGCCACTGCTCCGTGATGGCCTTGAACGTCGGTGCGACCTTCGCGAGTGGCGTGGCGGTCGCCGCCTCGGCCGGTGCGCTTTTGGCCTGCGTATGCGCTGCTCGGGCCTGCGCCAAAGTCATGGCCGGGTAGCGGCCGTAGGTCCGCGTGCGCTGTTTGCCGTTCAGCTCGTAGTTGGCGCGCCAGCTCTTCAGCCCGGTGGGCGCCACAAAGAGGTACAGGCCACCGCCGTCGGTGAGTTTGTAGGGCCGCTCCTGCGGCTTGGCTGCCTCGACAGCCTTCACGGTGAGACTCATGGTATCGCCCTTCAGGATGCCATGGACGATACCACGTTTGGCGGCTGGCTGGCGTGGTATCGCCCCGGATGCAACGGGACGATTATGGACGCGCTCCCCAATGAAAAAGCCCCGCCGCAGAGACTGCGTGGGGCTTCGAGGGACTACTTTAGATCAATCCTGGCGGAGACGAAGGGATTCGAACCCTTGATGCGCTTTTGGCGCATACTCCCTTAGCAGGGGAGCACCTTCGGCCACTCGGTCACGTCTCCAGTTGCCTCAAGTTTCCTTTTGGCAAATTGCTTGTAGCTTCATGCGTTCAGCAAAGTCGACAATTATTACACGCATTCACCTGCGATCGCCACCTTGACGGAAAACGTCGCGGCTCAGACGCTTTGTTCTAGGTCGAAGGCCTTGTGCAAGGAGCGCACCGCAAGCTCCATGTACTTTTCTTCGATGACCACCGAGACCTTGATTTCCGAGGTGGAGATCATCTGGATGTTGATGCCTTCTTCCGACAGGGTGCGGAACATTTTGCTGGCCACGCCGGCATGCGAGCGCATGCCCATGCCCACGATGGAAACCTTGCACACTTTCGGATCGCCGAGAATTTCCTTGGCGCCGATGTGGGCCTGCACGCTGGACTTGAGAATGTCGAGCGCACGCGCGTAATCGCCCCGGCCCACGGTGAAGGTGAAGTCGGTGAAACCGGCCACGCTCTGGTTTTGCAGAATCATGTCGACTTCGATATTGGCCTCGCCCACGGCGCTGAGAATCTGATAGGCGATGCCGGGACGGTCGGGCACGCCGACCACGATGATCTTGGCTTCGTCGCGGGCAAAGGCGATACCCGACACCACGGCTTGTTCCATGTTTTCGTCTTCCTCAAAGGTGATGAGTGTGCCGCTGCGCGACTCTTGCTCCAGCGGCAGGTCCCACGGGGTCAGGCTGGAGAGCACGCGCAGGCGAACCTTGTACTTGCCCGCGAATTCCACCGAGCGGATTTGCAGCACCTTGGAGCCCAGGCTGGCCATCTCCAGCATTTCTTCGAAGGTGATGGTGTCGAGCCGCCGGGCTTCGGGCACGATGCGCGGATCGGTGGTGTAGACGCCGTCGACGTCGGTGTAGATCTGGCATTCGTCGGCCTGCAAGGCCGCTGCGAGCGCCACGCCCGAGGTATCTGAGCCGCCCCGGCCCAGGGTGGTGATGTTGCCCTGCGCGTCCACGCCTTGAAACCCGGCAACGACGGGGATGATGCCCTGAGCGAGATCGGCCTTGAGTTTGTCGGCGTCGATGGACTCGATGCGGGCCTTGGTGAAGGCGCTGTCGGTATGCACGGCGATCTGCGCGCCGGTGTAGCTTCGAGCTTTGCGTCCCAGCGCCTGCAGCGCCATGGACAGCAGGCCGATGGTGACCTGCTCGCCGGTCGAAGCCACGACGTCGAGTTCGCGCGGATCGGGCTGGGGTTGGATTTCTTTGGCCAGCGCGATCAGGCGATTGGTTTCACCCGACATCGCGGAGACCACCACCACGACCTGATGCCCGGCTTCGCGCCACTTGGCCACGCGCCGGGCCACGTTTTTGATCCGTTCGGCTGACCCCACCGAGGTGCCGCCGTATTTCTGGACGATGAGTGCCATGAGAGATGCGTTCGAGAGCTGCGAAAGTCTCTTTGCCCGGCGCACGATGCACCTGACCGTTTCGCTGCAAAGCTTCACATTCTAGGCGTTCTCTGCTGCGGCATCGCCCCATTTCAAACGCAGCCAAGCCCCCTGACGCTGAAGGATGCCGCCTGGCAGACGCAGTTCGAGGCGATGCGCGCCCTGCCCAGTCCGCAAGACTTGTCGCACTAGTTCGTCAGTCCGCGCACGGTCCAGGCGCTGCCCGTTTTGCCGCAGCCAAAGCCGCAAGACCTCGCTAGCAGATACGGCGCCCAGGGCGCGCAAGGCGGCAAGATCCAACCCCTGGGGTTGCAGGCAGAGACGCAATTGCTGCGCCGCCGTCGATTGAATCTGCGCGTCGGCCGCTGCGCACAAGGCGGCGCTGCGGCCCAGCGTCTGCCGATAGGCGGGTTCGAGCCGGGCGAGAACCGGCACCAGTTCATGCCGAATGCGGCTGCGCCGAAACGCGGGGTCGGCATTCATCGGATCGTCCAGAAAGCTCACCGCCTGCGCCTTAAGCCAGCTCCGCAATTCGGCCGCGCCGCAGTCCAGCAAGGGTCGCGCAAAGCTGCAGCCGTGGCGCTGCATCTGCGCGGGCATCGCCGCCAAGCCGCGCGGCCCTGCCCCGCGCAACAAGGCGAGCAAGAGCGTCTCGACCTGATCGTCCCCATGCTGCGCAAGCAGAACCACCGCGCAGTTCTGCTCGCGCGCAAGCTTGGCCAGCGCCAAATAGCGGGCCTCGCGCGCGACTTCTTCCAAGCTCTGTCCCCGCGCCACATCGACTTGCACAATGGTCTCGGCATACGCCACATCGAGGGCGGCGCAGGCTTGGGCGCAATGTTGCGCGAACAACTGGGCCGAGGTTTGCAAGCCATGATTGACGTGCAAGGCACAAAGCCGCCCACCGCCCCAGAGCGTGCGGGCCGCGAGCAGCAAAGCCGTGGAATCGGCCCCGCCGCTGAAAGCTATGCCGATGCGCTCGGCCTGGGCGACGCCGGGGTGCTGCGACGCGAAGCGCCTGAGCGCGGCAAGCGCGGGGTTGTTCAAGAAGGGCAGCGCCACCTGTGAAGCCGACGAGGTGGAACCATCAAGTGAACCGACGAGGGGGTCAACGTCCCGCCGTCTTGGTGTCTTCGAATTTGCCAAAGCCTTGCAGCCGCTCCAGCCGCTGCTTCACCAGATCGGCCGGCTTGGTGTGCTGGAAGTGGCGCAGCGATTCGCCCAACGCACGCTTGAGCGAAGCCGCCATCGCCGCAGGGTCGCGGTGCGCGCCGCCCACCGGCTCGTTGACGATTTTGTCCACCAGGCCCAGCGCCTTGAGGCGGTGCGCGGTAAGACCCAGCGCCTCGGCGGCTTCCGGCGCTTTTTCTGCGCTCTTCCAGAGAATGGAGGCGCAGCCCTCGGGTGAAATCACCGAGTAGATCGAATACTGCAGCATGAGCAACTGGTCGCACACCGCAATAGCCAGCGCCCCGCCCGATCCGCCCTCACCGATGATGGTGGAAATGATGGGCACTTCGAGTTGCGCCATCTCGTAGATATTGCGGCCAATGGCTTCGGACTGGCTGCGTTCTTCGGCATCGATGCCGGGATAGGCGCCAGGCGTATCGACAAAGGTGAAGATGGGCAGGTGGAATTTTTCGGCCAGTTTCATCAGCCGCAGCGCCTTGCGATAGCCCTCGGGCTTGGGCATGCCGAAGTTGCGCATCGCGCGCTCCTTGGTGTCGCGCCCCTTCTGGTGGCCGATCACCATGCAGGCCTGCCCGCCCAGACGCGCCAGGCCACCCACGATGGACAGGTCGTCGGCATAGGCGCGATCGCCGTGCAGCTCGTGAAAGTCGGTGAAGATCTGGTTGGCGTAGTCGAGTGTGTAAGGCCGCTGGGCGTGCCGCGCAATCTGCGTGGTCTGCCATGGCGTGAGCTTGGCGTAGAGGTCTTTGGTGAGCTGCTGGCTTTTTTTCTGCAAGCGCCCGATTTCTTCGGAAATATCGACCGCCGATTCATCCTGCACAAAGCGCAGTTCGTCGATTTTGTTCTCGAGTTCGGCAACCGGTTGCTCGAAATCGAGAAAGACTTTTTTGCTCATATTCACCTCGGGAAATGATCCGCTCCTGCGTTGCAAACATGCAAAACAATGCGCAAATCAATACGCAACCGGCAACGGGTCCAGACTTCGCCAAATATACCAAGTCCCCACTGAACGCCACGGCGCCCAGGCGGCGGCCACTTCGCGCACCTCGCTCTGGGTCACGGGCTCGCCGGCGAAGTAAGTCTGGCTCACGCCTTTGATCAGCCCCAGATCGCCCAAGGGCAGGACGTCCGGGCGCATCAGGTGAAAGATCAGAAACATGTCCGCCGTCCAGCGGCCAATCCCGCGGATGGTCAGCAGTTCAGCGGCGATGGCCTCGTCGGGCATCTCCTGCCATTGGTCCGGATGCACCTCCCCAGCGTGGAATTTGACAGCGAGGTCGCGCACATAGCCCGCCTTGCGACCCGACAGGCCGCAAGCACGCAGAGCCTCATCATCGAGGCCGACCAGATGTTCCGGCGCGACTTGCGGCACGGCGGCACAGAGCCGATCCCAGACCGTCTGCGCCGCCTTGACAGAAATCTGCTGGCCGATGATGGAACGCGCCAGCGTCTGAAACGGATCGCCCCGGCTTTGCAGCCGCGTGCCCGCATGCGTCTTGATGAGTTTGCGCATCACGCGATCGGTGCGCTGCAGGTGGGCGCAGGCCTTGTCCCAATCGAGCGGGATGGGGCCTTTGGTGGAGACGACCGTATCCGACCAAGCCGGTGCTCGCGCCATCAAGCCGCCCTCCATACCGTGATTCCGCCCGGCTTGTCTTCGAGCACGATGCCCTTGGCCGTGAGTTCGGCGCGGATGCGATCGGCCTCGGCAAAGTTGCGCGCCTGTTTGGCGGCGATGCGGGCCTGCACCAACTGCTCCACCCACGCCGCATCCACCGCGGCGGCCTTGCTTTGCAGGAACTCGCGCGGATTCTGCTGCAGCAGACCGAGCACTTCGCCCAACCCCTTGAGCAGCGCCGCCAGATCGGCATCGCCCGTTTTGTTGACCTCGGTCGCCAGCTCGAACAACACCGCCATGGCCTCAGGCGTATTGAGATCGTCATTCATCGCCGCGGCAAAGGCCTGCGCGCGCGGGTGGCTCCAGTCGATACGCGCGGGTAGCTCGGCGAACGGGTCGAGCGCGGTGTAGAGACGGGTGAGCGCAGCGTGGGCGTCTTGCAGGTGTTCGTCGCTGTAGTTCAGCGGGCTGCGATAGTGCGCACGGACGATGAACAGCCGCACGGTTTCGGCGTCCACATGCTGGAGAATGTCGCGGATGGTGAAAAAATTGCCCAGCGATTTGGACATTTTCTCGCCGTCCACCCGCACAAACCCGTTGTGCAGCCAGACATTGGCCATGGGCTTGCCGCTGGCCCCCTCGCTTTGCGCGATTTCGTTCTCGTGATGCGGAAATTGCAGATCGGCCCCGCCGCCGTGAATATCGAAAGTCTCGCCCAGCAGCGCGCAGCTCATGGCCGAGCATTCGATATGCCAGCCGGGACGGCCCGGGCCGTCATCGGAAGGCCATTTCACCTCCTCGGGCTCAGCGGGTTTAGCCGCTTTCCACAGCACAAAGTCCAGCGGATCTTGCTTGGCGGTATCGACCTCCACGCGCTCGCCCGCGCGCAGTTCATCGAGCGACTTGCCCGACAACTTGCCGTAGCCGGGAAACGCGCGCACATGAAAGTTCACATCGCCCGCGCTGTCGCGATAGGCCAGACCGCGCGTCTTGAGCTTGCCGATCAGGTCGAGCATCTGCGGCACATAGTCGGTGGCGCGCGGCTCATGCGTAGGCCGCTCCACGCCGAGGGCGTCGGCATCTTCGTGCATGGCGGCGATGAAGCGATCGGTCAAGGCACGGATGGTTTCGCCGTTTTCCTGCGCGCGGCGAATGATTTTGTCGTCGATGTCGGTAATGTTGCGCACATAGGTGACGCGCAAGCCCTGCGCCTTGAGCCAGCGCTGCAGCAGATCGAACACCACCATCACCCGCGCGTGCCCGATGTGACAGTAGTCATACACCGTCATGCCGCAGACATACATGCGGACATGGCCCGGCTCGATGGGCACGAAACGGTCTTTCCCGCGGGTGAGGGTATTGTGTAGATGCAACGCAGTCATGGAATTGGGTTTGGGAACAGCGGTTTGTGCGCGGGCGCGCCATGTCCCCAGATAAAATTAAAAACTTAGCACAAGCAGCCAGTTTTCGGCTTGACGCGCTGCACTTGAATCCGCGCTGCGCATCGCCAGTCGGCACGGCGCTTATCCAGACTTCAGACCACTCACTTAGTCACCCAATGCGAAATCGCCTCCTCGCCACCCTGATCGCCCTCACGCTGAGTGCACCAACCGTCTGGGCGGCAGACGCAGCCAGTGTCAGCCAAAGTCTGCAAAAAGGCGATCTGAGCATTGCGCTGACGCAGGTGGACACGCTGCTGGCGCAAAAGCCCAAAGACCCGCAGTACCAGTTTTTGAAAGGCGTCATCCTCACCGAGCAGAAAAAAGACGCCCAGGCCATCAAAATCTTCCAGTCGCTCACCGAGCAATACCCCGAACTGCCCGAGCCCTATAACAATCTGGCCGTGCTCTACGCCCAGCAAGGGCAGTACGACAAGGCCCGCTCCGCGCTCGATATGGCCATACGAACCAACCCGAGCTACGCCACCGCGCAAGCCAACCTGGGCGATATTTACGCCAAACTCGCCAGCCAGGCCTACCAAAAGGCGCTGCAACTCGCCCCCGACGAAAACGCCAGCGCCCGAGTCAAGCTCAACCTGATTCGCGAATTGTTCGATCAGGGCAAAAATCCCGCCGCTCATCCGGCCTCGGCGGCGCCCTTGAAAGTCACCACGGCGCAGCCCGCGAAAGAAACCAAAACCGAGATCAAGCCCGCAGCAGTCGCGCCTGCGCCGAAGCCGGTAGTGGTAGCCGCCGAAAAACCCGCGGCCAAACCCGAGCCCGCGCCGACGGCCCCGGTTGCCACCAAGCCTGCCGTGCCCGCACCCTCCGAAAACAAACCGGCGCCCGCCGCTGCGCCTGCGCAGACCAACGCCAGCGAACAGGCGGCGGTGTCCGAAGCGGTTGAGCGCTGGGCCGACGCCTGGCAAAACAAGAATCTGCCAGGCTATTTCGCCGCCTACGCCCTCAATTTCAAGCCGGAGAAGGGTATGAGCCTGAGCGCCTGGAAGGATCAGCGTCGAGCCCGCATTTCCGACAAAGCCAAGATCACGGTGAAAGTGCACGCCCTCAAGGTGCAGATCGACGGCGACAAAGCCACCGCGCGCTTTCGTCAGCACTACACCTCCGGCTCGCTCGATTTTGACGGCCCGAAAACCCTGCAAATGCAGCGTGAAAACGGCAAGTGGCTGATCGTGCGCGAGATCGTCGGCTGAACAGCCACTCTAGCCTCTGCAAGGCGCCTCATTTAGGCTGTGATTTCAAGCCCTCGCATCGATCCGCCGTGAAGCCCGCATTCCGCCGCCCGCCTCTGCGCAAGCTGTTGCCTTGGGCGCTGCTGTGCGTGCCGCTGGTGTTCGCGGCCCGCGCCGCGACCGACTACAACGCGATGCCCAGCGCCGCACCGGGCAGTCGCCTGCTGCATGACCCGGCGGCCGAACCGACAGGCGAGTTGGCCAGCAACGCCGCAGGCCCGTCCACCGGTTCAGTGCAGCAACCCGTCGTTTCGGCGCGCACTCTGCTCAAACTCACCACCTCGCTGAGCGCGCCTGCTAACCAGGACGGCGCGGAACGGCGCCTGCTCCACGCTTACGCCGAAGTCGCTGCCGGCCACCTCGATGCGGCGCGGGCCCAGGCCGAGCAACTGGCGCGGGAGTACCCGCATTTCTCCCTGGCGCAATTGCTTCTGGGCGATGTCATGCAAGCCAGCGCCGGAAACCCTGCGGGCTTCGCCGCGGCCCCGCCACCCGCGCTTTCGGAACAACAGGCGCAACAGCACGCCCGCGTTCTGGAACTTCGGGCGGAGGCACTGGCCCGCCTCGCCGCCTACACCGCACCGCCCCCGACCGGGGCGATTGCCGCCAATCTGGTGGCGCTGGCGCCCGACGTGCAGCGCGCCATCGTGGTGGATACCGCCCGTTCGCGTCTGTATCTTTTTGAGCAGCGCAACGGCGTACCCCAGCTCGAGGCGAGCTACTACTTCAGCCAGGGCAAATTCGGCGCGGGCAAGACCCAGGTCGGCGATATGAAAACTCCGCTGGGCATTTACTTCATCACCCGCAAAATCGGCGCCAAAGACCTCAAACCGCTCTATGGCGCCGGCGCGCTCACGCTGAACTACCCCAACGAGTGGGACAAGCAGCAAGGCCACACTGGCTTTGGCGTCTGGCTGCACGGCACACCGCCGGGCAGCTATGCCCGCGTTCCCCTGGCATCTGACGGCTGCGTGGTGCTGTCCAACCCGGACGTGCTCAGCCTCATGGCCGACACCCCGGCGGGCAGCACCCCGGTGGTCATCACCCGCCATGTGCAATGGCTGAGCGTCTCGCAGTGGACTGCCCAGCGCCAGCGCATCACGGCGCGGTTGCAGACCGACGTCGTTCAGGCGGCTACCCAAGGCGCGCGTCCGCAAGACACGCTCGCCGCCAGCGCCTCGGCGCCGAATACTGCGCACGCGCCTGCGCGCAACCCATCCATCACCCCCGGCGCGCTCACCGTCCTGCAATACCCGGGGCAAAGGGTGGTGCAGTACAGTGCGGCCGGTGCGCCCTCCAGCCCGCTCTATCGTCAGTACTGGGCCCAGCGCAACAACCAGTGGCAACTCATTTTTCAAGGAAGCGTTTCGTAATGAATTCCAGCCTGACCACCCCGTCCCACTCTTCGCTCCCCAATTGGCGACGCATCATGCGGCAGCACATCGCCCCCGTACTCGCCGCGCTGAGCTTGGTGTCCGCAGCGGCCCTGCCCGCAGCACACGCCGCCGAAGCCCCCGCCGCGCAACCCAAGGTGGAATTCGTCACCACTATGGGCAATTTCGTAGTGCAGCTCGACCCGGCCCGGGCGCCTAAAACCGTGGCCAATTTTCTCGACTATGTGAAAAGCGGCTTCTACAAAGGCACCATTTTTCACCGCGTGATTCCCGGCTTCATGGTGCAAGGCGGTGGCTTCACCGCCGACATGCAGAAAAAACCCACCCGCGCGCCCATTCCGCTGGAGAGTCAGAACGGCCTGCGCAATCTCAAGGGCACCATCGCCATGGCGCGCACCTCCGACCCCAACTCGGCCACCTCGCAGTTCTTCGTCAACGTGGTCGACAACCCCAGCCTCGACTATCCCAAGCCCGACGGCTACGGCTACGCCGTGTTCGGCAAGGTCATTTCAGGCATGAACGTGATCGAAAAGATCGTGGCCGTGCCGACCAAGAACGAAGGCATGTTCCAGGACGTGCCCGTCAAGCCCATCGTCATCGAAGACGCCAAACTCCTCAACTAAAGCTGAAAACAGAAAGCCCATCATGGTCGAACTCCAAACCAACCACGGCAACATCCGCATCGAACTCGACACCGAGCACGCCCCCAAGTCGAGCGAAAACTTCCTGGCCTATGTGCGCTCGGGCCACTTTGACGGCACCGTCTTTCACCGCGTGATCGACGGCTTCATGATCCAGGGCGGCGGCTTCGAGCCCGGCATGAAGTAAAAGCCCACCCTCGCCCCGATTCAGAACGAAGCCAACAACGGCCTGAAAAACGACCGCTACACCCTCGCCATGGCCCGCACCTCCGATCCGCATTCGGCGTGTTCGGCAAAGTGGTCGAAGGACAAGACGTGGTGGACAAGATCAAGAGCGTGAAAACCGGCCGCAAGGGCTTTCACGACGACGTGCCGCAAGAAGACGTGGTCATCCTCAAAGCCGTCGAAGTCTGACAACGGCATCACCGCAAAATCAGGGCGGCGGTTCGCGTGTCGGCTAACTCCTTGTCCGCAGAGGACGCCGCGCACGCCCCCCGCCCCGAGCCCGCGTTCCCCAGCCTGATTGCCCCGCCTACCTGGCGGCGCATCGCCCTCGTCTCCGATCTTCATCTAGGTGCGCTGGCCCCGCGCACCACCCAGACCTTCATCGCCTGGCTAGCCGACGCCGCCCGCGCGGCCGATGCCCTGTTCATCCTGGGCGACCTGTTCGAGGCCTGGATCGGCGACGATCTGCTCGACCCCTCCGCGCTGGCCGTCGCACCTGAAGACGCCGCCTGCGCCCAAGACATCGCGGGCGCGCTGCGCGCCTACACCGATTCGGGCCGCGCCCTGTTCGTGCAGCACGGCAACCGCGACTTTCTGCTCGGCGAGCGGTTCCAGCAAGCCACCGGCGCGCAAATCCTGCCCGACCCCGTCGTGCTCACGTTTCAGGCCGGGCGCACCCTCCTCACCCACGGCGACCAGCTCTGCACCGCCGACACCGCCTACCAACAATTTCGCGCCACCGTCCGCAACGCCGAGTGGCAGCGGCAAGTGCTGGCCCAGCCGCTCGCTGCCCGCGTGCTGCAGGCCAGCGCCATGCGCGCAGCCAGCAACGCCGCGCAAGCCCGCCCCGAAAACTGGGCCGACGCCGATCCCGCCGAGGCCCGCCACTGGCTGGCCCGCGCCGCCTGCGCCTGGATGATCCACGGCCACACCCACCGCCCGCGCAACCACTGGCAAGGCGGAGAGCTCCGGCAAGTCCTCTCCGACTGGGACTGCGACGCCCCCCACAGCGCCCCGCCCCGCGCGCAGGCCCTCTGGCTCAGCGCCCAGGGCCAAGGCGTCGAAGTCAGCAGCCAGCGCTGCGACTGACGTCTTTTCACCCCCCTCCAGCGCACAGGCTGGGGGGTTGTTGCACAGATTGATACAAAAAATACCGTTCGTCGGTCATAAACGACCGTTCGTCGGAAAGTCTGCGCACGAGCCTGCGAGGCATGGAAAACTTTGGTCACATTGTTTCAATTTGGAAACCACTGTGTACCACAGAATTTCTGGCTTCACGTTGATCGAATTGCTCGTCACCATCACGGTCGCAGCAGTTCTTTTGGCGGTTGCCGTCCCCAACTTTCAGAACCTGATGCTCAGCAACAAACTGAGCACCAGCGCCAACGCCGTGGTGTATGCACTGAATTTAGCCAAATCCGAAGCCGTCAAACGCAATCAGGATGTCAGTTTCACCAACAGCGCGCAGATCAAAAACACCGACGCCGCCGGAACAACGCTCGCCGCCGCCCCAGCGCTGCCAGCGGGCGTTCAAAAAGTCAGCGGAAAGGCGTTGATCGCTTCGCCAGCCGGATTCCTGAGACAGTCGACGGCAAACGCCGGATTCTCAGGCTTGGTGATGGATCTCTACGCCAGCAATCTACCGAGTAATCAACACCGCTGCGTCTATTTGGTTACCGGCATCACTGCCGTGACCTGCACGGTGAACGGAACTGGAAATTGTCCCAATGCGCAACCCAACCCTTGCCAACAGTAAATCGGCGCCTTTTGAAAAAGGCCATCAGTCTCAGGTCGGCGCCGGTTTGCTGGAAATCCTGATCGCGGTACTGGTGCTGTCCATTGGTTTCCTCGGCATGTCCACATTGCTGGTGCGATCGATGACCAACAACAACAGCGCCATGGCGCACACTCAAACCTCCGTGGTCACCTACGCCATTCTCGATTCGTTGCGCGCCAATCGAACCGCCGCACTCAACGGCGACTACGACACGACCGCCACCTTCAAGTTGACAGGTAGCACGCCAAGCTGTTCGCTTTCCACAAATCTGACGGGCCGGCCCGATACCGAGGTTCAAGCATGGTGCCTGGGCTCTGGCGGCACGCCACCAGGCGGACTAGCCGCCCTGGGAAATGGCGCCACCGGAAAAATTGACTGCACCAGCAACGGCGATTGCACCGTGACCGTTACTTTCGACGACAGTCGCGCCACTGCCGGTTCAAGTACACAGACCTTCGTCACCAAGGCCATGCTATGAACCCAAGCTCTACCCACATCAAAGCGCAGGGTGCGTTACCAAGCCGCCAGCGCGGCATGACCCTCGTTGAACTCATGGTGGCCATGTTGCTTGGTCTGGTCGTGACCGGCGTAGCGGTCAGCGTCTTTCTGGCCAGTCGCAGCTCCTTCAAGACCAATATGGCGATCGGTGAAGTGCAGGATGGTTCACGCATCGCCTTTGAATTGCTGACACGCGATGCTCGCCAGGCGTCGTTGACCGGCTGCGGCAACGGCACCTTTATTGCCAACGTGCTGAAAAACAGCGGTACAGACTGGTGGGCAAACTGGGGCAATGCGGTCCGCGGCTACGAAGCCGGTTCTACCGATCCGGCAGTCACCACTGGCACGGCAACCGGCAACCGACTTGCCGCCACCGATTCGGTACAACTGATCGGGAGCGAAAGCGCAGGCTTGAGCATTCAAAATGCCACTGCGGCAAGCGTCACGCTATGGTCGGCAGCAACCGATTGGAAGAACGGCGACGCGCTGCTGATCTGCGACCCGGATCACGCGGCACTGGTTCAGCTGGGCGGCGGCGAAGGCACCGCAACACTGACTTGGGCCGCCACTGGCGCCAACCCTGGAAACTGCACCGCCGACCTCGGCTTCCCAACAGCCGCTCCAGTTCCGCCCGCCACCGCGTGCACCGCAGAGGCCTACACCTTCCGCACCAATGCCCAGGCCTCGCGTCTCAATGCGGCAGACTGGTACATCGGCACCAACCCGACGGGCGGGCAGTCGCTCTACCGCATGACGCTGAGCAATAGCGGCGGTAGCTTGGCAGCGACTGCGCAGGAAATCGTGCGCAATGTCACAGACATGCAAATCCTCTATCACCAGAGTAATGCGGCCAACTACGTCGATGCCAAGTCTGTGACCAACTGGAATGAAGTTGATGCGATGCAGGTCACCCTGACGCTGGCCAGCACCACCAAACAAACGGTGACGGATAGCAACGCCAAATCCCTCAACCGCACCGTGACGACCGTCATCGCGCTGCGCAACCGTGTGAGTTAAGCCATGCAATCGATCTATTCGACCCATTCATTTGAAGCAGGGGCCGCGCAGCGCCAACGTGGCGTGGCGCTCATCGTCTCGCTGATTTTGCTGCTCATCGTCACGGTCATCGGTCTGGCGGCCATCCGCAGCACCACCCTGCAGGAAAAGATGTCCAGCAATCTGCAGGACCGCCAAATCGCGCTGCAGAACAGTGAAGCCGGGCTGCGCGTTGCGCAAGGATTGCTGCAAGCGAATACCGCAGTGATCTGGCGCGACTGCACCGTCGCCGCCACCCAGTGCGACAACAACCCCTCCGCACAGGCAACCATCGCCAACGCTTGGCAGACAGTACCGACCGGCACGGGCGCTAATCAGTACACCGCGGGCAGCAATGCAGCGGGACAGCCGCAGTATGTGATCGAAGACATGGGCCTCTGGAATGACCGCCGCACGGCCCTTGGCCCCCAGCAAACGGCCAACAGCGCGCAGTACGGGGCTGCCCCGGTTGTCCCAACGGCGCATTTCTACCGCATCACCGCGCGCAGCGCCGACCCAAGCACTTTGCCCGATCGGGCCACCGTCACCCTGCAAGCCTGGGTACGCAAATAACGCCGGTTGATCGCCAAGCAATTTCATAAATCTATTCCCCAAGGGACCCACCATGAGCCCGCAAGCAATGCCCCATCGTCCCCCACTTTGGAAGAAATTCGTCCTGCTTGGCGTTACTTGGAGCTTGTTGACCGCGCCCATCGCACAGGCTGCGGTATCGATAGCCCAGCAACCGTTGACGCTGAGCAATAACGTCCCCGGCAATCTCGTGCTCACGCCCTCTGTGGAATGGCCCACGATCATGAGCATGGCCAACGTCGGCGCTTTCGATACGACCAAAACCTATTACGGCTACTTTGACCCCAACAAGTGCTACGGCTACACCATCGCAGGTACGTCGGTGCCAGCCTTCACGGGCGTTAACGGCGGCACAAAGAACTACTTTGCGCCAGCCAGCGACGCGACCAATCGCACATGCTCCAAAGCATGGAGCGGCAATTACCTGAACTGGGCCGCCACCCAAACCATCGATGTCTTTCGCTCAACGCTGACCGGTGGCAACCGGGTGGTGGACACAGCCAACCTCACCATTCTGGAAAAGGCGCGGCATACCGGTCAAACCGGGACGGGCGCTCTCAACATTTCCGGTGCGTCCACGGTAGCGAACAACACTCCTTCCAGCCTTAGCTACTTTTCGACAAAACTCAGTGGCCTGGGAAACCGGATGTACTTCATCTCAGCTAATAGCACTAGCGTCAACGACAAAGACGGCACATCCCGCAGCTTGCGCTATCTGCTCGATAATCCGGCCGTCGCGCAGAGCAAAGGCGCAGTCGAATTCGATCCGTCTGAGGGTGTGAAGTCTGGCTGGGTCTATTCCGTCAACATCGACGTACAGGTCTGCAAAAGCGGCATGCTTGAAGACAACTGCGTCGCTTACGGCAGCAATGCCAAGCCCCAAGGTGCCCCAAGGGCTGATCCAGAAATACGCCTCCGTATTCACTTACAGCGTCTTCGGCTATCTCAATATTTCCAAGGTGCTGCAGGACGGCGCGGCGCTTCGAGCGCAGCAAGGCTTTGTCGGCCCGAATACCTATGAACCGGGAGCCACGCCTACCACCAACGCTCAGGCCGAATGGAGTGCCACCGACGGCACCTTCATCCGTAACCCGCAACCCACTGCCGCGTCCGACACAACCAGCGCATATTCTGCAGACCCGGCCATCCAAGACAGTGGAGTCATCAATTACATCAACAAATTCGGTCAGATGACCACGGCCAGTGACAAGAGCTACGACCCGGTAAGCGAGATGTATTACGCCGCGCTGCGCTACCTGAAACATCAAGGCCCGGTCGAGTCGTACAACAGCATCAGCAACTATCCGGATGGCACGGCTTACAAGATGACCGACGGCTTCCCCGTCGTCCGCACCTGGACTGACCCCTGGAAATACTCTTGCCAGCGTAGCTTCATTCTGGGCATCGGCGACGTGAACACCCACCGTGACAAAAACCTGCCGGGCAACGGAAATGGCAATGATGAACCCGCGGTACCTAGCGAAGTCAGCGCCGACACGACAGTTAATGTCGTCACAGCTACACAAAAAGTGGCAGCGCTGGAAGGCATCACCATCAACGGCATGACAGCTGACGACAGTACCGGTTTCAGCGGCCGCTCTAACTCCGCCTATATCGCCGGCCTAGCCTACGACGCCCATACCGTCGATCTGCGGTCAGACCTGAGCGGCAAGCAGACCGTCTCAACCTACTGGGTCGATGTGATGGAAAACCAGGTTCTGGAAGGCAAGGCCAAGAACCAATACTGGCTTGCGGCCAAGTACGGTGGCTTCTCTGTACCGGCCAACTACGACCCCTATGCCAACACAACGGCGCTTCCAGACGCTTCGTGGTGGACCAATGGCCAGACGCTGAGCACGAAGGACAAACGCCCAGACAATTTCTTCACGGGTGGCGACGCCAAAACCATGAAGGACTCTCTCGAGGCGGCCTTCTCGGCGATTGCCAGCGAAAACATCGGCAGCACGGCTTCGCTTTCCACCAACTCCACGCAGCTCAACAGCGGCAGCCGTGTCTACCAGGCGAGCTACAAAGAGGGTGTCTGGAGTGGTTCGCTCAAAGCCTTCAACATCGATGCAGCCACCGGCGCAGCAACCACTGAAGCTTGGGACGCGGCTCTCCAACTACCCGCAGCGGGTGCCCGTACCGTCTACACGTTGGTCGGCGGCAGTTATGTGGCGTTCGACGGCACCCATGTCAACGGCAAGTACGGCTGGACCACCGACCTGGTGAATTACATCCGTGGCGACGCCTCGAAGGAAATTCGCAACGGCGGCGCCTATCGCAACCGCACCACGGCGCTGGGCGACATCATCAACTCGCAGCCGATCTATGTGGGCAAGCCCGAAGCGGGCCCCTATGCCAACGCTACTTTCACCGGCTCCGCCAGTTTCAAAACCTTCGCCGCAACGCAGGCAACGCGCACGCCCACTATTTATGTCTCGGCCAACGACGGCATGCTGCATGGCTTCAATGCCAACACCGGCGTGGAAACCTTTGCCTTCATGCCCGGCGCGGTGCTCGCGGCCTCCACCAACCCCAGTGTGCTGGCTCAAAAGAGTTATGGCTCTGGGCTAAACCCCCATCAATATTTCAACGACGGTGAGATCACCGTGGCGGACGTCTATACCGGCTCGCCTGCAGCTTGGCGTACGGTACTGGTCGGCACAACAGGCCGCGGCACAACGCGCACCATCTACGCCCTGGACATCACCGACCCAGCATCTGTGAAATTTCTCTGGGAAGTTGCCGCTGGGTATCTCGGGCAGATCATCGGCAAACCCATCATCGCCCAGACGGCGAACGGTCAATGGTCGGTTCTGGTGGGCAACGGCATGAACAGTGACAGCGGCACTGCCGAACTGTTGCAGATCAGCCTGAACGACGGCACCGTCTCCCGTCATGCAACAAACACCGCAACAGACAACGGGCTCTCCACGCCTGCGGTCTGGATCGACAACCTTGCCAATGGCATCAGTACAAAGGCTTATGCCGGCGATCTGCAAGGCAATGTGTGGTCATTCGATCTCACCAGCGCAACCAGTGGCGGCACCCTGCTGTTCACCGCAAAGGACGGCAGCAACAAGGCCCAACCCATTACCTCGCCCATGTTTGCCGCCAAAGACCCAGACACCGGAAATCTCTGGCTGTTTTTTGGCACCGGGCGCTATTTGGGCCAGGACGACCTCGCGAATAAGGATGTACAGAGCTGGTATGGGCTGAATGTGTCGCAGGCCAGTTTTCCGATGGTCAAAAACGATCTGATCAAGCGCAGCATCACCTCAGAAATCGCTGGCACAGCGGCCGATCCGACCGCCACTCCGCCAGTCGCCGCAACTTTGCCCGCACGCACTGTCAGCGTGGGAGCTGCTGGTGACATGGCCACCAAAAAAGGCTGGTATATGAACCTCTTGCCTCCCTCTAATGCCGCCCAAGGTGAGCGCATGATCGTTGCGAACCAGGCGTATCAGAACCTGCTCGTTGGCAGCACGCTCATTCCAGACAACGCCGATGTGTGCGCCCCATCAGGCCGCGGCTGGATCATGGCCGTCAATCCGTTCACAGGCACGAATCCGACCGACATCTTTTTCGACCGCAACGGAGATCGCCGTTTCAACGACTCAGACAAAGTCACCATGAGCGACAAAACCCTCATTCCGATCGCTGGCATCGGGCTCACGGGGCTCACCGGCTTGAGCAATTTCATCAGCACGACGCTACTGGCCAATCAAAACGGCACCATTTTCAATACCCAGGTCAATCCGCAGGTTTCCAACCCCGGGCGCGTTTCCTGGGCAGAACTCATCAACCCCTGAGCGGAGGCTTATTCATGCGGCATTTCAACCGAGCAATTTTTGCCCCCGGCCGTGCGCGCCAGCTGGCTCTACGGGGTTTCACGCTGATCGAACTGATGATCGTCGTGGCCATCGTGGCCATCATCGCGGCTGTCGGCTACCCCTCCTACATCAGCCATATCACCAAAACCAAACGAGTTGCCGCTGAAGCCTGTCTCAGTGAGTATGCCAACTATATGGAACGGTATTACTCGACCAACTTGCGATATGACCAAGATTCAGCAGGAACAGCGAACACGCTACCCACGCTTTCATGCGCTTCAGATCTGAGTACTGATTACAAATTCAGCTTTGCCGCCACGCCCGGCCAGTCCACTTATCGAGTGCGTGCCGTGCCGCAGGGATCTCAAGCTAGCCGTGATACTGAATGCAACACAATTTCACTGAATCAGGCAGGAACAAAAACAATAAGCGGCACAGGCACGGTGGCCTCCTGCTGGTAAGAAAAATTTTTTAATTTGTCAAAAAATCAAGAGAATGTTTTGCTTTCAGTGATTGAACTTGCCATAATTGAGGCTGCCTCAACCATTCAGAGGGTCTCACAGTGCGGAGTTCATACCCATCTCGAATCGACAACTGCCGTGGCGTCAGCTATGCGGAGTTGTTGGTCGTCGTGGCTCTCGGGGGGTTGATGACTGCACTCGCAGCGCCTGCGTTTTCTCATCTGCTTGCTCAGCATCGCCTCACCGTCAGCAGCAATGCCTTGATGAGCGCCTTCATGATGGCGCGACAGTCTGCCATCACCCAAAATCAGGTTGTGGCGCTCTGCGCGGGTAACCCAGAGTCAGGATGCCATTCAGATTGGGGGAGCGGTGAATGGCTCATTTTCACGGATCGCAACCAAAATGGAGCCCGTGACGCCGACGACACTTTGATTCAGAGCGGATCTACGGCGCAGGAGAGTGGCATTCAAATTCTGCCCAATCGCCCCATGCAGAAGCCCGTTCTTTTCCAGCCCATTGGGCATGCCGAACAACCCAGTGGCGCATTTGCAGCGGGAACGTTGCGTCTATGCAGCAACACGTTGAACACGGTTTTGGGTGTCGATCTGATCTTGTCCAAATCAGGCAATATCCGCGCTCAGCCACACCATTCGGCCGGAAATTGCGCGCGTCCTTGATCCGTCGTGGAAGTCCGGATTGATCGAGTCTTCCGTCCTTCCCTGGATCGCCGCCCTCGGCGTCGGCCTGCTGATCGGCATCGAGCGCGAGCGCAGTCAGCCGCCTGAATCGCCTGCGGGTCTGCGCAGTTTTGTGCTGGCGGCGCTTGCGGGTGCGACTGCGGGCGTGCTGGGGCCGGTTGCGCTGGGGGTGGTACTCGCGGCTTTTGCCTTGCTGACGTTTGCGGGATATACGCAAACGCGCAAAGCCGACCCTGGGCTGACGACGGAATTCGCCCTGCTGCTCACTGTGTTGATTGGCGCGCTCGCCCAGCAGTCGCCCGGTTGGGCTGCGGGGCTGGGCGTGGTGGTCGCGGGGATTTTGGCCGCCAAAACGACGCTGCATGGGTTCGCGCGCCGTGTTTTGAGCACGCAGGAACTGGAATCCGGTCTGTTGCTGGCAGCCGCGGCGCTGGTCGTGCTGCCACTGTTGCCCGATCAGCCCATTGCGTGGTTGGCGGGGCTGAACCTGCATACCCTGTGGCTGCTGGCCGTGCTGATGATGGCGATTCAGTCGGTGGGGCATGTGGCGGTGCGGGCTTTTGGCAGCCAGCGCGGCCTGGCGCTTTCCGGGCTGGCCGGCGGGTTTGTTTCGAGCACAGCCACCATTGCCAGCATGGCGCAACGCGCACAGCTGGATGCCGCCCTGCAGGGCGATTGCCTGCGGGCGGCTTTGTTGTCGAATCTGGCTACCGTGGTGGAGTTGAGCCTGCTCGTCGCGCTGATCGATCCGGCTTTGCTCCCTGGTCTGCTGCCCGCCGTGGGGCTGTACGGGGCGGGCGCGCTGCTGGCGGTGGGCGCGACGTGGCGTCTGGCGCGGCGTACGCTGGAGAGTCTGACCTCGTCCGTGGCAGAAGAAGCAACGCGGCGTCCGTTCCAGCCGCTGCAGGCGCTGTTGTTTGCGGCTCTTCTTGCGGGCGTGCTGTTGGCCGCAGAGGCCGCGCGCAGCATGCTGGGCAGCGATGCGGCACTGGCGGCAACCGGGCTGGCAGGATTTGCCGACGCGCACGCAGCGGCCGCTTCTGCCGCGCAAATGGCGGTCAACGGCGCTTTTTCGTCCTGGCAGGCCTTGCTCGCCATCGGCATTGCCTTAGCGACCAACGCAGTGAGCAAAATCGTCGCCGGATTCGCTGGAGCGCAGTGGACGTTCGGCATGATCAATCTGGCGGCGCAGTTCGGCCTGATCGGCTTGTTCTGGCTGGGGTTGTGGCTGGGGAATGCTCAGGCGTGAGGGGCGGCTAAAATCGGTCGGTTTGACGCGCGTACTGCGCGCAAGCCGCCCCACCACCCCGCACCGCTTGACATCGTGGACATTTCCGAGAGACCGTCCCTCCATCCCGCATGAATACTGACGCCCCCCATCCGCCCGCCTTCGACGACAGCCACCTCATCGCGGAGCGCCGCGCCAAACTCGCCGCGTTGCGCGAGGTCGGCCCGGCGTTCCCCAACGACTTCAAGCCTGCGCATCAGGCCATGAGTCTGCAGGCGCAACATGGGGGCGACGAGCCCGACGCGCTCGAAGCGGCTGGCGTGCGGGTGCGGGTGGCGGGCCGCATGATGCTCAAGCGCGTGATGGGCAAGGCCAGTTTTGCCACTTTGCAGGACGGTACGGGGCGCATTCAGATCCACGTTTCCAACGATGTCACTGGTGAAGAGGCCCATGCCGCCTTCAAACACTACGACCTGGGCGACTGGATCGGTTGCGAGGGCGTGCTGTTCAAAACGCGCACCGGCGAGCTGACCATTCGGGCCGAGCAGGTGCGCCTGCTGGTCAAGTCGCTGCGCCCCCTGCCCGACAAGTTTCACGGCCTCGAAGACGTGGAAACGCGCTACCGCCAGCGTTATGTCGATCTCATCGTCACACCGGAATCGCGCGAACGCTTCGCGCTGCGCAGCAAGGCCATCGCGGCGCTGCGCAACGAAATGCTGGCAGCGGGCTTCATGGAGGTTGAAACGCCCATGCTGCACCCCATTCCCGGAGGCGCTGCGGCCAAGCCGTTCACCACACATCACAACGCGCTCGATCAGCAGATGTATCTGCGCATCGCACCCGAGCTTTACCTCAAGCGCCTGCTGGTGGGCGGCTTCGAGCGGGTGTTCGAGATCAACCGCAACTTCCGCAACGAAGGCCTGAGCCCGCGGCACAACCCCGAGTTCACCATGATGGAGTTTTACGCCGCTTGGTGGACCTACCGCGACCAGATGGATTTCACCGAGGCGCTGATTCGCAACACCGCGCAACTCACCTGCGGTACCGCGGTGCTCACCCACCAGGGGCGGACGCTGGACTTGAGCGCGCCGTTTGCGCGGCTGACCTTGACGCAGGCCATCCAGAAGCACGCCCCCGACTACACCGACGCGCAACTGGCCGATGACGGCTTTTTGCGCGGCGAGTTGCGCCGTCTCGATGCCGATCACGCCCCGCACAAACTCAAGGGCATGGGGCTGGGCGCTTTGCAACTCGCGCTTTTTGAACAAGTCGCCGAGCATCTGCTGTGGGAGCCGACCTTCATCGTCGACTATCCCGTGGAAGTGTCGCCCCTGGCCCGCGCCGCCGATGCCGATGCAAATACGACCGAGCGCTTCGAGCTGTTCATCACCGGCCGCGAAATCGCCAACGGTTTCTCCGAGCTGAACGACCCCGAAGACCAGGCCGCCCGCTTTCAGTCGCAAGTGCAGGCCAAGGAAGCCGGCGACGACGAAGCCATGTATTTCGACGCCGATTATGTACGGGCGCTGGAATACGGCATGCCGCCCGCAGGGGGCTGCGGCATCGGCATCGACCGGCTGGTCATGCTGCTCACCGACGCGCCCAGCATTCGCGACGTCATTCTCTTCCCCGCCCTGCGCTTCGAAGGCTGAACCTCATGTCCACCCTCATCTGCGGCTCGCTTGCTTTCGACACCATCACCACCTTCGACGGCCGCTTTGCCGAGCACATCCTGCCCGACAAAGTGCATATTCTGAACATCAGCTTTCTGGTGCCCACCATGCGGCGCGAGTTCGGCGGGTGCGCGGGCAATATCGCCTACAGCCTGGCGCTGCTGGGGGGTGACCCGCTTATCCTCGGCGCCCTGGGCGCGGACGGCCAGAGCTATCTCGACCGCCTTGATGCGCTGCACATTGCCCGCACTTACGTCGGGCAACTGGACGACAGTTTTACCGCGCAGGCGCACATCATCACCGACCGCGACAACAACCAGATCACCTCCTTCCACCCCGGCGCCATGGGCCGGGCGCACGAGCTGCCCGTGCCACTGGACGCCGGGGTCGATCTGGCCATCATCGCGCCAGACGGCCGCTCGGCCATGATCGACCATGCGGCGCAGCTTGCTCGTGCCGGCATTCCGTTCGTCTTCGATCCGGGTCAGGGCATGCCGCTGTTCGACGGCGCCGATCTGCGCGATTTCATCGCCAAAGCCAGTTGGGTGGCGGTGAATGACTACGAGGCTGAACTGCTGGTGGAGCGCACTGGCTGGAGCCTCGACCACATCGCCTCCCAAGTGCGCGGGGTGATCGTCACCCGGGGCGAACACGGTTGCCGCATCTGGAGCGAGGGCGGCGTCGCCACCGACATTCCCGGTGTCCCCGCCAGCCAGGTGCTCGACCCGACCGGTTGCGGCGACGCCTTCCGCGCCGGTTTATTGTTCGGGCTGTCCAAAGGCTGGACGCTGGCTGACAGCACCCGCCTGGGCAATGTGCTCGGAGCGGAAAAAATCGCCGTGCACGGTCCGCAAAATCACCACATCACCCTGCAGGGCGCGCTCGAACGCCTGCAAACCGTCTACGGCAGCGCCCCGCAAGCGGCTTGACAGCCTGAACCCGGGCTTAACCCGCGCTCGCCAGCGCTTGCAAATTCATGCGCGCGGGATTGAAATGCAAGCCGTGGAACGTATTTAGCCTGTGTTAGTCTGACTGTCAGCGTCCACTTCCAGGAACGGAGTTTTGCCATGAATGAACAACGCGATTACACCATCTACGCCCAACCCGGCGGCGCTGCGACTGTGCGCAACAAGGTACTGCGGCAGACGTATTCGCTGCTGGCCCTCTCTCTCATTCCCACCGTGATCGGCGCGTGGGTCGGCATGGCCACGGGGCTGAATCTCGCCATGGCGCAAAGCCCCGGCATGACCATGATCGTCTTTCTGGTCGGCGCCTTCGGCCTGATGTTCGCCATTGAGCGCACCAAAAATTCCAGCGCCGGGGTGGGTCTGCTGCTGCTGTTCACTTTCTTCATGGGCGTCATGCTGTCGCAGATGCTCGGCTTCGTGCTGGGCATGAGCAACGGGCCGCAGCTCATCATGCTGGCCTTCGGCGGTACGGCGGTGATTTTCGGCGCCATGGCCACGCTGGCGAATGTGGTCAAGCGTGATTTGTCCGGCCTGTCGAAAATGCTGTTCGTCGGCGTGATCCTGCTCATCCTCGCGGGCATCGCCAATATCTGGCTGCAACTGCCTGCGCTGATGCTGACCTTCTCGGTCGTGGCCATTGTGATTTTCTCGGCCTTCATGCTGATCGACGTGCAGCGGGTGATCAACGGCGGTGAAACCAACTACATCACCGCCACGCTGGCGATCTACCTCGACATCTACAACGTGTTCGTCAACCTGCTGTCCATTCTGAGCTTTTTCAGTGGCGGCGGGCGCCGGTAAGCGCGAAACAGTCCCACGAAAAACGCCCGCAGTTGCGGTCGTTTTTTGTGGGCAACGATGGGCTCAATCGCGCTCGAACACCGCCATCGATTCCACATGGGCTGTGTGAGGAAACATATTCATCACCCCTGCGGCACGTAAGGTGTAACCCGCCTGATGCACCAGCAGGCC
Organism: Thiomonas sp. SCN 64-16; assembly: GCF_001725585.1. Taxonomy (NCBI): domain Bacteria; kingdom Pseudomonadati; phylum Pseudomonadota; class Betaproteobacteria; order Burkholderiales; genus Thiomonas; species Thiomonas sp. SCN 64-16. The sequence continues at coordinate 36,136 of NZ_MEGQ01000003.1, forward strand.
GGCATCACGCGCCAAGGTTGCCGGATTGCAGGACACATAAACAATGCGGCGCGGCGGTTTGAATGGCGCGACCGCGGGGACGACCGCGGGGACGACCGGGGGGGCAACCGAGGGGGCGACCGGCTTGGGCGCCGCGCTTGCCTCCCCTGCGGCCCGCGTCTCCTCCTCGCCCGGCGTTCCCAGCGGCCCGTTCACCGCCTCGGCCAGCGCCTTGCACAGTGCCAGCGCGCCATCGCGCGGCGGGTCCACCAACCACAGGTCGGCCTCGCCGTAGGCTCTGAGATCGTCTGCATCCATCTCGAACAGATTGCGGGCGGTGAACACGACTTTGTCTTGCAGATCGTTGTGCAAAGCGTTGTCCAGCGCCCGCGCCACCAGCGTGGCGCTGCCCTCCACGCCCAGCACCTGCCGCGCCTGCGTGGCGATGGGCAGGGTGAAATTGCCCAGACCGCAAAACCAGTCGATCACCCGGTCGGTACGCCGGGCGCCCAGCAGGCGCAAGGCCCGCGCCACCATCACGCGGTTGATCTGCGGATTCACCTGGGTGAAATCGGTCGGGCGGAACGGCATGACAACGCCGAACTCGGGCAAGGCATAGCTCAGGGGTTCGGCGTCGGGGTCTAGCGGCGCGACCGAATCAGGCCCTTTGGGCTGAAGCCACCACTGCACGCCGTGCTGCTGTCCAAAGTCGCGCAGGCGTTGCCGATCCGCGTCGGTCAAGGGTTCGAGGTGGCGCAACACCAGAACGGTCACCCGATCGCCCATCGCCAGCTCGATCTGCGGCGCGCGCTCAGGCCGGGACAGGCCGGCGATCAGCTCGCGCAAGGGCAGCAACAGATCGGACACTGCCCTCGGCAAAACTGCGCAACTGCGCATATCCGCAACGTAGCTGGAGCCTTTTTCGTGAAAACCGACCAACACCCCGCCCTTTTTCACCACCAGGCGAACGGTCAGCCGCGCGCGGGTGCGATAGCCCCAGTTGGGCCCGGCAATGGGCCGCAGAAGGAGTTGCGGCTTCAGGCGGCTCAAATGCCAAAAGTCATCTTCGAGAATGCGCTGCTTGAACGCCAACTGCGCAGCCGGATCGACATGCTGCATGCTGCAGCCGCCGCAAACGCCGAAATGGGGGCATCGCGGCGTCACCCGGCTGCTCGCCGTGCTGGCCCAGGCCACGGCCTCGCCAGACTCCCAGTTGCGCTTGCTGCGGTGGATGCGCGCCTGCACCCGTTCTCCGGGCAAGGCATTGGCGACGAACACCACTTTGCCGTTTTCGCTGCGCCCGACCCCGCGGGCTTCAAGATCCAGGCTGTCGATTTGCAGCCATTCCAATCGTTGTTCCATCCGGCTATTGGAACAGACCCTAGCCTTCCCGCGCGGCGGCTTGCTCCGGCCAGGCGGCAAGATATTCCTGCCAATGCGATTCCTGCGCCGCGAGGGTGCCCAGGGTGTGTCGCACCAGGTCGATTTCGTCCGCGTATTCGCTCGCGGACAAGGCCCCGCGCATGAGCTGGAAGCGGCAATACAGCAGATAGGTGTTCATGACATCGGTCTCGCAATAGCGGCGGATGTCGTCGGTCTGCCCGGCAAGCCAGGCATCAAAAACCTTGCTGCCGTCCATGCCCAGCTTGCCGGGAAAGCCGCACAGCTTGGCCAGCACGTCCATCGGCGCATTGGCGCGCGGCTGATAGAGGGCCAGCAGGTCCATCAGGTCGAGATGCCGGGTGTGGTAGCGGGAAATGTAGTTATTCCACTTCATCTCGCGGTCATCTTCGCCCATATCCCAGTATTTCGGCGCCGTCACCCCATGCACCAGACCACGGTAGTGCAACACGGGCAGGTCAAAACCGCCCCCGTTCCAGGAAACGAGCTGAGGCGCGTGTTTCTCGATGACGCGGAAAAAGCTCTGCACCACCTGCCCTTCCTGCCCACCTTGATCGACGAAGGAGTGGATCTTCAGCCCTTCGTGATTACGAAAGGTGCACGAGATGACCAGCACGCGCTGACAATGAACCGGGAGAAAATCGCTCCCGGTCTTTTCCAGACGGCGGGCCTGAGCCTGAAGCACGGCGGCCGCGTCGTCGAGCTCGGGGTCGGCCAGACCCGCAGCGCGCAGCGCGGCAGGGTCGGGGATGGTCTCAATATCAAAGGTGACGATGGGTGTGCGAATCATGGCGGGAAGCAAACATCAACAAGGCAGAACCAGCCAGAGCAAGCCAGTTTCGCCAACCTTAAAGCAGCGAACCTCGGTCGACCCCATTGCGCGCCAGTCGGCCCTTGAGCTTGAGCAAGGACTCCTGCTGGATCTGGCGCACGCGCTCACGAGTGAGGCCGAGGCGCTGCGCCAGCGACTCCAAGGTTTCCAGCTCGCGTCCGTGCAGCCCAAAACGAGCTTCAATCACTTCGCGCTCACGCTCGGCCAACTCCCCTACCCAGGAATCGACCAGGGCCTCGACTTCGCGGGTCTGCGTCTGCTCTTCCATGCTGAGCGCGTTCTGGTCGGCGAACTGATCGGCGTAACTCTCGCCGCTCTGCGTTTCGCGCAGGGCGTCCAGAGAAGTCGGCTGCTCGGCCAGGGCGAGCAAGTCCGCCACCTCTTCCGTACTGCGCCCCAGAAGCGCGGCCACGTCTTCGTCGGAGGTCTGGCCGCGATAGTCGGCCGCCTGTTCCAGATGCTTGCGCGCCCGCAGCACCTGGTTGAGTTCGCGAATGACGTGCACCGGCAGGCGGATGGTGCGCACCTGCTGCATCAGCGCGCGTTCGATGCTTTGGCGGATCCACCAGCTCGCATAGGTGGAGAAACGAAACCCGCGTTCGGGCTCGAATTTTTCGATGGCGTGAATCAGGCCGAGGTTGCCCTCTTCGATCAAGTCGCCCAGTGCCGCGCCGCGGCCGACATAGGCCTTGGCGATGCTCACAACCAGTCGCAGGTTGTGCTCCACCATCGCCTGACGCGCCTCGAAATCGCCCGCCTTGGCGCGGGTCGCCGTCTCAAATTCCTGCTCGGGCGTGAAAAGCGGTTTGGCGCGGATGTGGTTGAGATAGGCCTGCAAGGCACTGACGCCCGATTCATCGTCGATGGCCCCAATGGACGCCGGTGGACAGGGCAAACCTGTCGGCGCGGGAGCAGGCTGCGCATCCGGCGCGGCAGGGCTCTTATGCGCGATCATTTCCCAGGGTTCTGCGCCGTTTTGTGGGGCGGATCTGCCCGGCGGATCGCCTGCCGCTGGGACAGACACCCCTTGTTCAGAAGGCGAGTCGGAGACCGGTTTGGGGCGGCGCGGCATGCGAGCGGTCAGGGCTGTTTGGGCAAGAGCCCAATGGGATCGATGGACTTGCCGCGCAGTCTGATCTCGAAGTGAAGTTCAACGCGTGGGGCATCGGTCGAACCCATCTCGGCGATCTTCTGTCCGCGCTTCACGGTTTCGTTTTCTTTCACCAGCATGACGTTGTTGTGGGCGTACACGCTGATGTAATCGTCGTTGTGCTTGATGATGATCAGCTTGCCGAAGCCGCGCAATTCCGAGCCCGCATACACCACCCGACCCGCCGCCGCGGCATACACCGGGTCGCCCAGATTACCCGCAATATCGATGCCTTTGCTCGTCGTGCCATTGAAGCCCTGAATGATCTTGCCGCTGGCTGGCCATGACCAGACGATGCCGTCGTGCGTGGCTGTGGTCAGATTGCTGGCCATGACCGCAGGCCCCGAGGGCGGTGGGCTGGCGGGGGTGACAGGTGCGGGCGGCACTGCAGCGGCCGCCGAGGGTTTCACGGGATTTGGAGCGGGCGGCGGCGCCGTGACCGGGGCTGCAGGCGCCAGCGGCGTGACGGCAAAGCTCTGCGCCGTGCTCCCGGCTGGCAGCGACGGGGCAGAAGTAGCGGGCGCGGTTGCCCCGGCGACTTGCGTCCCACCTTGTGGCGGAGCAACGCGCAACACCTGACCGACCTCGATCACGTTCGGGTCGTCCAGGTTGTTCCATTGCGCCAGGGCCTGCCAGGTCGTCCCGTATTGCAGGGCGATGCGCCGCAAGGTGTCGCCGGGCTGCACGGTGTAGTACCCCGGCTGTCCCGCAAGAGAGGACGAAGCGGCGGTCGCGATGCCCGCAGGCGCCGCAGCCACCGTGGCGGGCGGCGCGTAGACCGGGGGCACTTTCTGGAAGGTCTTGGACTCGACCGGCACGGGGGCCAGCGCCACCGAGGTACAGGCGCCCAGCATGGCAGCGGCAGAAAGAGTGAGGGCGAGCAGGGCGATCCGCATGGTGGGCAATGTCAATGAACAACGTCGATTCAGGTCAAACCAGATTTTAAGGGGACGAATTTGGCGCCTTCGAGTGGCTGCACGTCGAATGTAGTCGCTGAGCGCTTGCGGTACAGCAAGAGTTGCTGTGGGTCGCCGATGGGCGCAATGAGCACCCCGCCCACTACCAACTGATCGAGCCAGACCTGCGGCAAAGTCAGCGCCGCAGCCCCCGACAAAATCGCGTCGAACGGGGCGCCCTGCGGGCACCCCAGCATACCGTCGCCCAGAATCAAACGCAGGTTCGGCACCCTCAGGGCACGCAGATTGTTGCGCGCCAGATCGTGCAGCGCGCGTATGCGCTCGACGCTATAGACGTCTGCTGCCACCCTGGCCGTCACGGCCGCGGCGTAACCACAGCCGGTGCCGATGTCGAGCACCTTGCCCAGATTGGCGCGCGGCGCCAGGGCCTTGAGCGCCGCATCCAGACCGCGGGCCACGACCGAGGGCTTGGAGATGGTTTGTTCAAATCCGATGGGCAGTGCGTTGTCGAGATAGGCTTGAGCGGCCAGCCCAGGATCGACGAAATGATGGCGTGGCACATCCTGCAAGGCCTGCAGCACCCGATCGTCAAAGTGGCCCGATTGCCGCAATTTGTCGACCATGCCGCGACGCACCGCATCCGAGTCAAGTCCGGCCTGACGCGGCAGGCAGCGCGAGGGGCCTTGCGACGCTCCGCGCGTTTGCGGTTCACATGGAACGGGCAACGCAACAGTTCGCGCGCCCCCCAACTGCCCTCTCGGCGGGGGTGGCGCTGTGGGCGTCTTGCTCAGCGCGGCATCAAGCGCTTGGCGCGCAGGCCAGTGCACAAAGCGCTGCGGCGACTTGCTGCCCGCACTCACGCACCGCCTCGCGTTTCAAAACGGGCAGCACAGGTCTGGAGCTGGGCATGGTGCGTTAAATCTAGTTGCAGCGGCGTGAGAGAGGCGAACCCTTGAGCGATGGCATCGAAGTCGGTGCCCGCCTGCTGGTCCAACGCCGCACCGGCGCCGCCGATCCAGTAAATCGTGTCGCCATAAGGGTTTTTCTGTACCACCACAGGCTGGCTCGGATGCCGCTTGCCCAGACGGGTCACGCGCACACCGCCGAGCTCATTCAAAGGGCGGTTAGGAACGTTCAGGTTGAGCAACTGCGCTTGCTGCGGCAGGTCTTCGATCAGCTTGGCCACCACCTCAACCGCCACGGCGACGGCTGTGTCCAGATGCCCCCAGCCCTTCTCGACAAGCGAGATGGCCAAGGCGGGAATTCCGAACAAATAACCCTCGGTCGCGGCGGCCACTGTGCCCGAATAAATCGTGTCGTCGCCGAGATTGGCGCCGTTGTTCACCCCGCTCACCACCAGATCCGGGCGGAAATCGAGCAAGCCCGTCAGCGCGATGTGCACACAGTCTGACGGCGTGCCGTTCACATACCGAAAACCATTGCTGGCGGTATAGACCGACAGAGGCCGATTCAGCGTGAGCGCGTTCGAGGCAGCACTCGCGTTTTGTTCGGGCGCAATGACCGTCACATCCCAGTGCGCCCGCAACCCATCAAAGAGCGCGGCAAGGCCGGGGGCCAGATACCCATCATCGTTGGCTAGAAGAATTCGCATGGCCGCATCTTATCGGGTCATTGCGACCAGAATATGCCGACCTGAAAACGACAGGGTTTCGACTCAAGTCGTCATTGCTGGTTGGTGCCCGGAGCGGGAATCGAACCCGCACGCCCCTTTTCAGGAAAGCGGCGGATTTTAAGTCCGCTGCGTCTACCAATTTCGCCATCCGGGCAAGCAGCAGCACGCGCTGCCTCGACGGCTTTGCAGGCGAAATACAGCGCCCTGCAATCCGCGCTTTGACTTGTTTTCGTAGTTTTTTTGCGCGGCGTTTGGAGGTTTCCCGGGACCTCGCGCACAAAACCGAACAGCGGTGCTTGAATTCAATTCTACTGAGTCCGCCCTGGGCATTGAGCCGGTCTGGCGCTCAGGGCCAATTCGCAGACGACCACCGTCGTTTCACATTGGCCGCTGTTTTCGTTTCCACTGCGGCCCACACCGTTCAAGATCCTCAAATTCGTGCCGTTACCCCTTTAAACTGTGGATTTTTCACGCCACCACGATGCCGCGAGCAGCGTGAAGGATTTACAAAACATCCCGACCGCACGCATTATGGGCGGCCTATTCTCTGCAGCATCATGTCCGCCACTTCGATCGCCGCATCCGCTTCGCCGCCTTCCAAGACCTTGCCAGGCTTGGCGCACGCCTTGGTGCAGGCCGAACTGCTGCCGCGGACCCTGGTCGAGCAGATCCACCAGCGTGGGCAGGAAACGCGTACAAGCTTCATTGCCACGCTGATCGGCAGTGGGTCGATGAATGCGCCCGATCTGGCGCACTGGGTCAGCAGAACATTTTCATTGCCGCTGCTGGACCTCGATGCCTACGACCCGACCCGTCTGGCGACGGGGGCCATCGACTCGAAGATCATTCAGAGCTACAAGGTTTTGCCTCTGCTCAAGCGCGGCAACCGTCTGGTGGAGACAAAATCAAGTTTCAATCGCAGGCTCAGATCGAGCTGGTCGTCGTCGAATACGACAAGCTCACGCGCATCATCGACCAGGCCGGTCAATCGGCCAGTTCGCAGATCTCCGCCCTGGTTGGCGAAGATTTCGATCTGGGCGATCTCAGCGACGGCAGCGAAGCATCCGACACCAAGGAGCAGACTGCCGAAGTCGATGACGCGCCGGTGGTCAGGTTCCTGCAAAAAATGCTGATCGACGCGATCAATATGCGCGCTTCCGACCTGCATTTCGAGCCCTTCGAGCATTTTTATCGCATCCGCTTTCGCGTGGACGGCGAGCTACGGGAAATCGCGCAACCCCCGGCCTCGATCAAAGAAAAGCTCGCTTCGCGCATCAAGGTCATTTCCAAGCTGGACATCGCCGAGCGCCGCGTGCCGCAGGACGGGCGCATGAAGCTGCGCATCAGCCCGGAAAAATCGATCGATTTTCGGGTAAGCACCCTGCCCACGCTGTACGGCGAAAAAATTGTGATGCGGATTCTGGACTCTTCCTCGGCCAAGCTGGGCATCGACGCGCTGGGCTACGAGCCGGAGGAACGGGAAAAGCTGCTTCGCGCGATCCATCGCCCCTACGGCATGATTCTGGTGACAGGCCCGACCGGCAGCGGCAAAACCGTGTCGCTCTATTCCTGCCTGAACATCCTGAATCAGCCGGGAGTGAATATTTCGACTGCCGAAGATCCGGCTGAAATCAATTTGCCCGGCATCAACCAGGTCAACGTCAACGAAAAGGCCGGGCTGAACTTCGCCAATGCGCTGCGCGCCTTCCTGCGCCAGGATCCCGACATCATCATGGTGGGCGAGATCCGCGATCTGGAAACCGCCGACATTTCGATCAAGGCCGCGCAAACCGGCCACTTGGTGCTCTCCACGGTGCACACCAATGACGCCCCCACCACGCTGACCCGCCTGATGAATATGGGTGTTCCCGCGTTCAACATTGCGTCCAGCGTCATTCTCATCACCGCGCAGCGACTGGCGCGCAAGCTTTGCACCCAGTGCAAGACCCCGGTCGACCTGCCCGCACAAACGCTGCTGGAGGCCGGATTTCGCGAAGAAGACCTGGACGGTAGCTGGAAGCCCTACAAGGCGGGAAAGTGCAACGCTTGCGGCGGCACCGGCTACAAGGGGCGTGTCGGCATCTATCAGGTCATGCCGATCACTGAAGAAATACAACGCATCATCCTTAATCACGGCACAGCCATGGACATCGCCCAGCAAGCACGCAAGGAAGGCGTGCGTTCTCTGCGGGAGTCCGGGCTGATCAAGGTGAAACAGGGGGTCACATCCCTGGAAGAAATCATCGCCGTGTCCAACGAGTAAACGGGGGAAGCACCATGGCTACAGCGGCAGCGCGAACGGCGAAGGAAGCGCTATTCGAGTGGGAAGGGAAAGACCGACAAGGCAAGCTGCAGCGCGGTGAGTTGCGCGCGGGCAGCGAGGCCATCGTCTCCGCGTCGCTGCGGCGCCAGGGCATCCTGGTCACCAAGGTGAAGAAGCGTCGCCTGACCAGCGGCAAGGCGATCAAGGCCAAGGACATTTCCACCTTCACCCGCCAGATGTCCACCATGATCAAGGCAGGGGTTCCCCTGCTGCAATCGTTCGACATCGTGGGTCGCGGCCATCCCAACCCCAACATGGCCCGGCTGATCATGGACATCCGCGGCGATGTGGAAACCGGCACCAGTTTGTCCAACGCCTTTCGCAAACATCCCAAATACTTCGACGCGCTGTATTGCAACCTGGTCGAAGCAGGCGAGACGGCCGGTATGCTCGAATTGGTGCTCGACCGCCTGGCCACCTATCAGGAAAAGTCGCTGGCCATCCGCAGCAAGATCAAGAGCGCGCTCACCTACCCGATTGCGGTGATGGTCGTGGCCTTCGTGGTGGTGTCCATCATCATGCTGTTCGTCGTACCGGTGTTCACCGAGGTGTTCTCGCAGTTCGGCGCGAGCCTGCCCGCCCCCACGCTGATGGTGGTGGCCATGTCCAACTTTTTCGTGCACTACTGGTACATCCTTTTCGGCACGATTTTTCTGGGCGGCTACTTCTTTCTGCAGTCGTGGAAAAAGTCCATCAAAATGCAGGAGACCATGGATCGGCTGCTGCTGCGCGTGCCGGTCTTCGGCAAACTGGTGCGTCTGGGCGCATTGGCCCGCTGGACCCGCACCCTGGCCACGATGTTCGGCGCCGGAGTGCCGCTGGTCGAAGCGCTCGATGCCGTCGGGGGCGCGGCCGGCAATATCGTTTATCTGCGCGCCACGGAAAAAATCCAGCAAGATGTTTCCACCGGCACCAGCCTGACGACGTCGATGCAGACGCAGGGGGTGTTTCCGCCGCTGGTCATTCAGCTCACCTCCATCGGTGAGGAGTCGGGCTCGCTCGATTCGATGCTGAGCAAGGCGGCCGACATCTATGAGGCCGAGGTGGACGAGCTAGTGAAAAACCTCTCGGCCCTGCTGGAGCCGATCATCATCGTGTTCCTTGGCGTGATCATCGGTGGGCTGGTGGTGGCGATGTACCTGCCGATTTTCAACCTCGGCAAGGTGGTCGGTTGATGCCCGATTTCGGCGCGCTGCCGCTGACGTTCTGGATCGTGGCCGCCGGGCTGTTCGGCCTGGCGGTGGGCAGCTTTCTGAACGTGGTCATCTACCGTCTGCCGGTGATGATGGAGCGACAGTGGCAGGCCGACGCCCACGCCACACTTCATCCGGACGCTCAAACCCAGGCTGCCGAGCGCTTCGATCTCATTGCACCGCGTTCGCGCTGTCCGTCCTGCGGTCATCAGATCCTGTGGTGGGAGAACATTCCGGTGCTCAGCTATCTGTTCCTCCGCGGGCGTTGCTCGAGTTGCCACGCGACGATTTCGCCGCGTTATCCGCTGGTCGAACTCATCACGGCACTGCTGACTGCGGCGGTGGTCGTGCGCTGGGGTGCGAGCGGGGACAGCCTGGCCTACATCGTCCTGCTCTGGGCGCTGATCACCCTGGCCTTGATCGATTTCGACACCACGCTGCTGCCCGACAGCATCACCCTGCCCCTGTTGTGGCTCGGGTTGCTGTGGCACGCCTGGCTGCACCCGGAGCAGCTTTCCAGCGCGGTGTGGGGTGCGGCTGTCGGCTACCTCGCGCTCTGGACGGTCTACCAAGGTTTCAAGCTGTTGACCGGCAAGGAGGGCATGGGCTTTGGCGACTTCAAGCTGCTGGCTGCACTCGGCGCCTGGTTTGGCGTTGCCGCGCTGCTGCCCATCATTTTGCTGTCCAGCATTTGCGGCGCGGTGATCGGCATCGCCTTGCAGTTGCTCAAACTGACGGAGCGCGGCCGCCCGATTCCTTTCGGGCCCTTTCTCGCCGCCGCCGGCATTTTGTTGCTGCTGATCGGGCCGAACACCCTGGTGGCCCTGCTGCTTCCTGCCTCCGGGGCATGAACCGGGCGCCCCGCCTGCGCATTGGCCTAACGGGCGGCATCGGCTCGGGGAAATCGGCAGCGGCCGATCGACTTGCCGCCCTCGGGGCCGCCATAGTCGACGCTGACGTGCTGGCCCACCAGCTCACCGCCGCCGGGGGCGCGGCCATGCCAGCGCTTATCGAGGCCTTCGGCGAACAAATCTGCGATGCCAGCGGCGCGCTCGACCGCGCCGCCATGCGCCAACGGGTGTTTGGCGACCCACAAGCTCGCGCGCGGCTCGAATCCATCCTGCACCCTCGCATCGGCGCGGCCATGCGCGAGGCCGCCTTTCAACGGAAAGGCGCTTATGTCGTTTTCGTCGTGCCCCTGCTGGTTGAAAATCTGGCGCGCTGGCGGCCGCAGACCGACCGCCTTTGCGTGGTCGATTGCCCCGTCGAGATGCAGGTCGCGCGGGTGCAAGCGCGCTCGGGGCTGGATGTTGCCACCATCAACGCCATTCTTGCGGCACAGGCCACGCGGGCGCAGCGTCTGGCGGTGGCTGACGATGTGATCGACAACAGCGGCGATCTGCAGAGCCTGAGCGATCAGGTCGACTTGCTGCATGCGCAGTATTTGCAACTTGTGCACAAAAATTGAGTTCGGTCGCGGCTTGCAGGACAATGCGGTCAGCCGCCGCAACACCCGCTGACGACAAAACCAATATCTCTCGCACAGGGTCTTGAGCCCTTGCGGCACCCCACTGGATCGGTCCGTGATTCTGTACGAATACCCCTTGCACGAACGCGTGCGCACCCTGCTCAGGCTGGAACACCTGTTCCGCCGAGCCGATGTGTTGCAGCAAAGCGCCCTGCCGGAGCATCACCATTTCGCGCTGGTCACCCTGTTCGAGATCATGGATGTCGCAAGCCGCCAGGATCTCAAGTCTGAAATCCTCAAAGAACTCGAACGCCATCGGCAGACCTTCATCGGCTATCGCGGCAACCCGGCGGTGGCCGAGTCCGCGCTCGATGCCGTGCTCGGCGAACTCGATCAGGCCTACCAGGCGCTCGGTCAGCAGCACGGCCGCGTGGGCCAGAGCCTGCAGGACAACGAATGGCTCATGGCGATCCGCAGCCGGGCGGGCATTCCCGGCGGCACCTGTGAATTCGACCTGCCCGCCTATTACGCCTGGCAGCATTTGCCGCAACAGCAGCGCCAGAGCAATCTGGCGCAATGGCTGCAGTCCTTTGCACCGCTGGCCAGCAGCATCGAACTCCTGTTGCGTCTGCTGCGCGACTCCGGCAGTACGCGCAAGATCCAGGCCGTCAATGGCGCCTACCAGCAGCAACTCTCCGGCAAGACGTATCAACTGCTGCGACTGCGCATCGACGGCGCTCTGGGCCTGATCCCGGAAATCACCGGCCACCGGCTGATGGTGTCGGTGCGCTTCATGCAACCTGACGCCGATTGGCGCATCACGCCCAGCACGGATGAAGTGCCTTTCGACATGACTCTTTGTCCTTGATCGTCCTTGATTGGCCTTGAAACTTGCCATGGACTCAGATTCTTCTCCTACCTCGCGTCCCAAGGTGCGGTGCCCGCAATGCGGCACACCCACCGTTTACAGCCTGAGCAATCCCTGGCGACCGTTTTGCAGCGAGCGCTGCAAGTCGATTGATTTCGGCGCCTGGGCCAGCGAGAGCTATCGCGTGCCGACCAAACCCGACGCCGCTGATATAGACGCGCTCGAACAAGAACTCGAACGCAGCAATCTTCAGAACCGGGGCCAGCCCCACTGAGACTTCACTGAGCGCGCACCGAGCCGTGCGCAGCGTTCAGCCCCGCTCCTGCGCCAGCCACTCCAACACCGGCAACGCGCCGGGCAGCACCGGGCTGAGCGTGACCGGCAGTGTTTGCCACGATAGTTGCTGGCCCTCGCGGCCCTGCGGTTCGCCGTCCCACGCGGTGATGCGACAGAACTGCAGATCGACCAGGGCATGGGGATAGTCCACGCGCAGGCTGCGCCAGAACTGGGCCTGCCGCACCCGCACCCCCAGTTCTTCTTCAAACTCCCGGGCCAGCGCGTCCTGCAACGATTCGCCGACTTCCAGCTTGCCCCCTGGAAACTCCCAGTAACCCGCATAGGGCTTGCCCTCGGGGCGCGAAGCCATGAGAAAGGCGCCGTCTGCGCGCACCATCAGCCCGACCGCCACCGCAACCGGCGTGTGCTGTGCCGGGGACGGATTCACTTCCCGCCGCGCCCCGCCCAGTCGCGGGCGAACTGCCAGGCCACGCGGCCAGACCTCGAGCCGCGCTCCAACGCCCAGACCAGCGACTCCTGCAAGGCCTTGTCCATCTGCTTGTCGGCCACGCCGAAGGCGCGCAACCAATGCTCGGCGATGCGCAGATAGTCGTCTTGACTGTAGGGATAGAAACTAACCCAGAGCCCGAAGCGCTCGGACAGGGAAATTTTTTCTTCCACCACTTCGCCGGGGTGGATCTCGCCATTCTCGAGATGCTTGTAACTCAGGTTCTCCTGCAGATACTCGGGCATGAGATGCCGTCGGTTGGAGGTGGCGTAGATCAGCACGTTGTCGGCAGTCGCGCTGACCGAGCCGTCGAGCACCGACTTGAGCGCCTTGTAGCCCGGCTCGCCTTCCTCGAACGACAGATCGTCGCTGAACACGATGAAACGCTCGGGACGATCCGCGAGCAGGTCGGTGAGTTCGGGCAGATCGACCAGATCGGCCTTGTCCACCTCGATGAGACGCAGCCCTTGGCGCGCGAATTTGTTCAGACTGGCCTTGACCAGGGACGATTTGCCGGTGCCGCGCGAGCCGGTGATGAGCACATTGTTGGCCGGCTTGCCCTGCACGAACTGGCGGGTATTGCGCTCGACCTTGCGGCGTTGATCTTCGATGCCGATCAGATCGTCGTAAGTGATGGGCGAGAGCTTATGCACGGGCACCAACTGCTTGCGCCCGCCCTTGCTGATCCAGCGAAAGGCGACCGACGCCGCCCAATCGGGCCCGGATAACGGTGTGGGCAGCAGCGTTTCCAGCCGATCGAGCAGGCCATGGGCTCGTTGAAACAGCGCGGCAAGCTGGCCGCTCAGATCAATGGACATTGGCGCATCGGCACGAGAGGCATCCACTTCAACGCGGGCTTGGGTGCGGGCCGTCTTGCGGCGGGTTCCGGTTTGGGTCGGCATGGGTTTCAGGAGCGGTAATCGGCATTGATGGACACATAGTCGTGCGACAGATCGCAGGTCCACACCGTCGCCGCCGCCGCGCCGCGGCCCAAGGCGATGCGCACGGTGATCTCGGCCTGTTTCATCACGCGTTGGCCCTCTTCCTCGCGGTAAGCGGGGTGGCGGCCGCCGCGCGTGGCGACATGCACGTCGTCGAGATAGAGATCGACGCCCTCCACGTCGAGATCGGTCACCCCGGCGTAGCCCACTGCCGCCAGAATGCGGCCCAGATTCGGGTCGCTGGCGAAGAACGCGGTTTTCACCAAAGGCGAATGCGCCACGGCATAAGCCACCAAGCGCGCCTCGTCGCGGCTGCGTGCGCCTTCGACCCGCACGCTGATGAACTTGGTGGCGCCTTCGCCGTCGCGCACGATGGCCTGGGCGAGTTGCTGCGCTAGCGCGGTGAGCGCGGCCTGCAAGGCCTGCGCCTGCGGGCTGTCCGCGTGGGTGATTTTCGCCAGATCTGTCTTGCCCGTGGCGACGACGACGAGGGAATCGTTGGTCGAGGTATCGCCATCGATGGTGATGCTGTTGAACGACTCGTCCGCCGCGGCGCGGGTGAGCTGCTGCAGCACTTCGGGCGCGACTGCGCAATCCGTGGCGATGAAGCCGAGCATGGTCGCCATATTCGGGCGGATCATGCCCGCGCCTTTGCTGATGCCGGTGAGCGTCACGGTGACGCCGTCAATCACCACCTGCGTGCTCGCCGCCTTGGGCAAGGTGTCGGTGGTCATGATCGCGGCAGCGGCATCGAGCCAACCTTCGCTGCGCGCTGCGGCCATCGCGGCGGGCAGACCGCCAAGCAGGCGCTGCATGGGCAGCGGCTCCAGAATCACGCCGGTGGAAAACGGCAGCACCTGCTCGGGCTGCACACCAAGCAGGCCCGCCAGTTCCACGCAGGTCTGCCGCGCATCGGCCAGACCCTGAGCGCCGGTTCCGGCATTGGCGCAGCCGGTGTTGATGACAAGGGCGCGCACGTCCTGCCCGCCCGTGCTTTGCAGATGCTCGCGGCACACCTGCACCGGCGCGGCGCAAAACCGGTTCTGGGTGAACACTCCCGCCACGCTGGCGCCGGGTGCGATCTGGATGACGGTGACATCCTTGCGCCCCGGCTTGCGGATCTGCGCCTCGGCGACACCCAGCAAAACGCCCTCAACGGCGTGCAGGCGACTTGGATCAGGGACTTGAAGATTCACCGCCATGACAGACTCTCCACAACGTGATGCCATTCAGGAAGGGCTGTAGGCCCGACGGGCCCTGCAGCCAAGTTCAACTCAGCTTGCCGTGGCAATGCTTGTATTTCTTGCCGCTGCCGCAAGGGCAGGGGTCGTTGCGACCGACCTTGGGGTAAGGATTTTCCGACAGCGATGCAGCGGCGGCGCCGCCTGCGACGGCCATGCCGGCCAGCGCCGCCTCGGTGCTGTCGAGCACGGAAATGCCGGATGTCGCATCGGCATGCTGGAAGTTGATGTGGATGCGCTGCGCCTGCTGCTCCATGTTCTCGGCGGCTTGTTCGGCCTGCTCCGGGCTTTGCACCTGCACGGTCATCAGCACGCGGGTGACTTCGGACTTCACCGAATCGAGCATCATGCCAAACAGCTCGAACGCCTCGCGCTTGTATTCCTGCTTGGGCTGCTTTTGCGCATAGCCGCGCAGGTGGATGCCCTGGCGCAAATGATCGAGCGACGACAGATGCTCGCGCCATTGCTGGTCGAGGGTCTGCAACAGCACCACGCGCTCGAACTGGGCGAAGTTGTCGCGTCCGACCAGATCGACCTTGGTGGAGTAAGCGGTGTCGGCGGCTTCGAGCACGCGCTCGAGCACGTCCTCATCGGTCATGTTCTCGTCAGACTCCAGCCACTCTTTGAGCGGCAGCTCGATCTGCCATTCATCGCGCAGCACTTTTTCGAGGCCGGGAATATCCCACTGCTCTTCCATGCTCTGCTCGGGCACATAGGCGCGCACCAGATCGGAGAAGGCGCCCTGGCGCAGTGAGGTGATCTGCTCGCTGACCTCGGTGGAGTCGAGCAGTTCATTGCGCTGCTGATAGATGATCTTGCGCTGCTCGTTGGACACGTCGTCGTATTCGAGCAGTTGCTTGCGAATGTCGAAGTTGCGCGCCTCGACCTTGCGCTGCGCGCTCTCGATCGAGCGCGTCACCATGCCGGCTTCGATGGCTTCGCCCTCGGGCATTTTCAGCCGTTCCATGATGGCCTTGACGCGGTCGCCGGCAAAAATGCGCATCAGCGCGTCATCGAGCGAGAGGTAAAAGCGGGTGGAGCCGGGGTCGCCTTGCCGCCCGGAACGACCGCGTAGCTGGTTGTCGATCCGGCGGCTTTCATGCCGCTCGGTGCCGATGATGTGCAGACCGCCTGCGGCAATCACCTGGTCGTGCAGCGATTGCCATTCGCTCTTGAGGGTGTGCACCTTGGCGGCTTTTTCCTCGTCCGACAGATTGGGGTCGGCCTCGATGATCTCGCACTGTTTTTCCACATTGCCGCCGAGCACGATGTCGGTGCCCCGACCGGCCATATTGGTGGCGATGGTGATCATGCCCGGGCGTCCGGCCTGCGCCACGATCTCGGCTTCGCGCGCGTGCTGCTTGGCGTTGAGCACCTGATGCGGCAGCTTTTTCTGCTGCAGCAGCATCGAGAGTTTTTCGCTGCTCTCGATGGAGGTGGTGCCCACCAACACCGGCTGGCCGCGCTCGTGGCAGTCGCGGATGTCTTCGACCACGGCCAGATCGCGCTCGTGCGCGGTTTTGTACACCTTGTCCTGCGCATCCTTGCGGCGGATGGGCTTGTTGGTCGGGATGACCACGGTCTCGAGCTTGTAGATTTCCTGAAACTCGAAGGCTTCGGTATCGGCGGTGCCTGTCATGCCGCCGAGCTTGGCGTACATGCGGAAATAATTCTGGAAGGTGATCGAGGCCAGCGTCTGGTTCTCGCTCTGGATGTCCACGCCTTCCTTGGCTTCCACCGCCTGATGCAGCCCGTCGGACCAGCGGCGGCCCGCCATGATGCGGCCGGTGAACTCATCGACGATGATGACCTCGCCGTTCTGCACCACATAATGCTGGTCGCGGTGGTAGAGGTGATTGGCGCGCAGCGCCGCATACACATGGTGCATTAGCGCGATGTTGGCCGCGTCGTACAGCGTGGTGCCCGGGGGAATCAGCCCCATTTCGGTGAGGATGGCCTCGGTCTTTTCGTGGCCCGACTCGGTGAGGAACACCTGATGCGCTTTCTCATCGACGGTGAAATCGCCGGGTTTCTCCACACCTTTGCCGGTGATCGGGTCTTCCTCGCCGATCTGACGCTCCAGCCGCGGGACGATGACGTTGATCTTCTTGTAAAGATCGGTGTTGTCGTCAGCCTGACCAGAAATGATCAGCGGCGTGCGCGCCTCGTCGATCAGAATGGAGTCGACCTCGTCGATTAGCGCATAGTTCAGCCCGCGCTGCACCCGCTCGGCCGGCTCGTACACCATGTTGTCGCGCAGGTAATCGAAACCGTACTCGTTGTTGGTGCCGTAGGTCACATCGGCAGCGTAGGCCGCCTGCTTCTCTGGCTTGGTCATATTGGGCAGGTTGATGCCCACGCTCAAACCGAGGAAGGTGTAGAGGCGGCTCATCCACTCGGCATCGCGCCGGGCCAGATAGTCGTTCACCGTGACCACATGCACGCCCTTGCCTGAAAGCGCATTGAGATAAACCGGCAGCGTGCCCACCAGGGTCTTGCCCTCGCCGGTACGCATTTCGGCGATCTTGCCGTTGTGAAGCGCCATGCCGCCGATCATCTGCACATCGAAGTGCCGCATTTTCAACGCCCGCTTGCCTCCTTCGCGCACCACGGCAAAGGCCTCTGGCAGCAGATCGTCGAGACTGCGGCCATTTGCGACTTGCTGGCGAAACTCGGCGGTCTTGGCCTTGAGTTCATCGTCGCTGAGTCTTTCGAATTGCGGTTCCAGGGCGTTGATGCGCTCGACCACGCGCCGGTACTGGCGCAGCAAACGTTCGTTGCGGCTACCGAACAGACTGGTGAGGAATTTGACTGGCATGGGAAGGCGGACTCCAGGCCCGCAGTCTTTGAGTTTGGTTTTGAGGGAAGACCGAAGCGGCTGACACCCGCCTAGTTTTCCGAGAACATTTCATTGTATGCGTGCGTTTTTACCGTCCGCACCCTGGCACAATGGGGGTGGACTCCAGGATTTCCAGTCTGTTCCATCTTCCCATGCCCACCCAACGTCCATCCGCCACCGTGTCGCCTGCGCCTTTTATCCAAAAAGGCGCCGCATCGCTATCGGCCTGGGCGCGCGTTTCTCCGCCCATAGCCGCGCTGCGCGATGCGGCCACGCTTTCGCACCAGATGTGGCAATCCGCCCGTCCCTTGCTACCCCCGGCTTTGCTGGACGGCGTGCAGGCGGGGCGCTGGCAGGACGGGGTGTGGAGCCTGACCGCCAGTTCGAGCTCGGTGGCTGCCAAGCTCAGTCAGTTCAAGCCGACCCTGCTGCGGCACTTGCAAGACCGCGGCTTTGCCCTGCGCGACATGCGCATCCGGGTACAGCCACGGGCAGAGCGTGGGCCGCAAACGGCCCCGGCAGCGACCCAGCCGCCCTCATGCCCGGATGCGGTCAAGGCAAGATTGCGTCAACTGCTGGAGCAGGCCGACTAGGGCCTTCGAACGGTCAAAAAGCGAAGGTGGGAACGGCGCGAAAAGCCGCAGGGGCGCGGGCGGCGTCTTCGAAGCTGACGATCTCGTAGCTGGATTCATCGGCAAAGAGTTCGCGCAGCAGCAGGTTGTTGACCATGTGGCCGCTGCGAAAGGCGCTGTACGCCCCGATCAGCGCCTTGCCCGCCACATACAGATCGCCGATGGCGTCGAGCGTCTTGTGTTTGACGAACTCATCGTCGAAGCGCAGGCCCTCTTGGTTGAGCACGCGGTATTCGTCCATGACGATGGCGTTTTCCATGCTGCCGCCCAGCGCCAGCCCATTGCTGCGCAGGGTTTCGACATCGCGCATGAAGCCGAAGGTGCGAGCGCGGGCGATGTCTTTCACGTACGAGTCGCGCCCCAGCTCGAACACCGTGGACTGCGCGGTCTGATTGACGGCAGGGTGGTCGAAATCGATGTCGAAACTCAGCTTGAAGCCGTCGTAGGGCTCCAGTCGCGCCCATTTCTGGTCGCTGCCTTGCCCGAGCCGAAATTCAACGGGCTTGCGTACGCGTATGAATCTTTTCGGTGCGTTTTGCAGCGCGATGCCTGCCGATTGCAGCAAATAGACGAACGAAGACGCTGAGCCGTCGAGTATGGGGATTTCTTCCGCCGTGACGTCAATATACAGATTGTCGATCCCCAGACCGGAGCAGGCCGACAGCAAATGCTCAACGGTGTGGATCTTCACGTCGTCGCGCCCCAGGGTGGTCGCCATGCGCGTATCCACCACGGCAAACGGACTCAGCGGAATTTCGACCGGCTCGCTCAGATCGGTACGAGTGAACACGATGCCCGTATCGGGCGGGGCGGGGCGCAGGGTCAGTTCCACCCGCTCACTGCTGTGCAGACCCACGCCGACAGCGCGGTTGACGGATTGAATGGTGCGTTGCGCCAACATGTCAATAACTTATGGGATTTCTAAATTTGATTGCCAGATGCTATGCATTCTAGGTGCCAAGCCTGAATTCTGCTGAAGACCCTGAAGGAGCACCGAGGCGCTTTCGGCCAGCGTTGCTGGCACGCGTAGTTGACCCGCTTAGTTGACCCGCGTTGCCGCGCCCTGACAGGGAGGTGATCTGTCAGAGCGCAGCAACGCCTTTGCTCCTGCGCGGCGGCGACAAACCCATGCGGAGTCGGGTCACTCCGTCGGGGGGACGGGCCAGCTCTGCGGTACGGCCCATGCCGCCACAGTGCATCGCCGCGTCCCGTCACCGGGCGCGTTTTTCGCGGAAAGGTTCAGTCCGCCTGCTTGCGCAGGAAAGCCGGAATTTCCATTTCCTCCATACCGCTTTGCATCAGCGCGTTCACATGCGCCGACGGTGCGCCGCGGCCGCTGCGCCAGATCGCCGGGCTTTGATAGGGGTCCGCGCCGGCCTGGCCGCCATAGCCCTGCGTGCGCAGCGGCATGTTGTCGGTGCCGGTGCGGATGATGGTGAGTTCCGGCGCGGCCTTTTCAGCCTTGCCGCACAAGCCGGTAGCCAGCACAGTGACGCGCAGCGAATCGCCCATGGTCGGGTCGTTGACCGTGCCGAAAATGATGTTGGCTTCCGGCGAGGCATAGGCGCGGATGGCGTTCATCGCCTCGCGCGTTTCGCCCAGGCGCAGCGAGTCGTCTGCGGTGATGTTCACCAGCACGCCCTTGGCGCCCGAGAGATCGACGCCGTCGAGCAGCGGGCAGACCACAGCCTGCTCGGCCGCCAGACGGGCGCGGTCGGGGCCGCTGGCCACCGCAGTGCCCATCATCGCCTTGCCCGGCTCGCCCATCACGCTCTTCACGTCCTCGAAGTCGGCGTTGATCAGGCCCGGCACATTGATGATCTCGGCAATGCCGCCGGTGGCGTTCTTCAGCACGTCGTTGGCCTTGGCGAAGGCCTCTTTCTGGCTGATGTCGTCGCCGTAAACCTCCAGCAGCTTTTCATTGAGCACGACGATGAGCGAATCGACATTGGCCTCCAGCTCGGCCAGGCCTTGCTCGGCGTTGGCCATGCGCTTGGAGCCCTCGAAGTCGAACGGGCGCGTCACCACGGCCACGGTGAGGATGCCCATTTCGCGGGCGATCTTGGCGATCACCGGCGCGGCGCCGGTGCCGGTGCCGCCGCCCATGCCGGCCGTGATGAACAGCATGTGCGCGCCTTCGAGCGCATCACGAATCTGGCCACGCGCCTGATCCGCCGCCTCGCGCCCGACCACCGGCTTGCCGCCAGCGCCCAGACCCGTCTTGCCCAGTTGCAGGAACTGGTGCGCACCCGAGGTCTTGAGCGCCTGGGCATCGGTGTTGGCGCAGATGAACTCCACGCCACGCACGCCCGAGGCGATCATGTGTTCGACCGCGTTGCCGCCGCCGCCGCCAACACCGATCACCTTGATGTTGGTTCCCTGGTTGAACGCGCTGTGGGCGTCGTTCTCGATCATTTCAAAAGCCATGTCACACCTCCGTTGAAAACCGGCTGACGCACCCTACGCCCGCCGAACACACTCTGCGGGGCGGCACCCGGACCCTCCGGGCACCGCCCCGCAGAACTCAAAAATTCCCTGCAAACCACTCGCGCAAACGTCCCAGCGAGCCCTTGACTGAACTGCTCTTCTGCGCAAGGCGTGCGCCGCGCTGACGCTGGTGCAGGGCCTCGGCCAACAATCCCATGACCGTGGCCATGCGCGGATTGCGCACCATGTCGGCCAGCGGGCCGGTGTAGCTGGGCGCGCCCACGCGCACCGGCTTGAGAAAAATGTCTTCTGCCAGTTCGACCATGCCGGGCATCTGCGCCGAACCGCCGCAGAGCACCACGCCGGAAGACAGCACTTCCTCGAAGTGGGAATCGCGAATGACCTGCTGTGCCAGCGCGAAAATTTCTTCGGTACGCGGCTCGATCACGCTGGCGAGCACCTGCCGCGACAGCATGCGCGGCCCGCGGTCGCCCAGCCCAGGCACCTCCAGCGTCTCTTCGGGATTAGCCAGCACCTGCTTGGCGATGCCGTGCTCGATCTTGATGTCTTCGGCGTCGCGCGTGGGCGTGCGCAGGGCCATGGCGATATCGCTGGTGACCAGCTCGCCGGCCACCGGAATGATGGCGGTATGGCGGATGGCGCCCCCGGTGTAGATGGCGATGTCGGTCACGCCGGCGCCGATGTCCACCACCGCCACGCCGAGCTCCTTCTCGTCCTCGGTGAGCACGGCGTGGCTGGACCACCAGTTGCTCGACCTCCAGGCCGCAGCGGCGCACGCACTTGAGCACGTTTTCCGCGGCAGTCTGCGCCCCGGTGACGATGTGCACGTTCACCTCCAGCCGCACGCCGCTCATGCCCACCGGTTCTTTCACGTCCTGGCCGTCGATGATGAACTCCTGCGGCTCGACCAGCAGCAAGCGCTGATCCGCCGGAATGTTCACCGCCTTGGCGGTTTCGATCACGCGGGTGACGTCGGCCTGCGTGACTTCGCGATCCTTGATGGCCACCATGCCGTGCGAGTTCTGCCCGCGGATGTGGCTGCCGGTGATGCCGGTGATCACATGGGTGATCTTGCAATCGGCCATCAGTTCGGCCTCCTTCAAGGCCGCCTGGATGGATTGCACCGTCGCCTCGATGTCCACCACCACCCCGCGGCGCATGCCCGCGGTCGGCGCCTGGCCCATGCCGACGATCTTGAATCCCGCCGCCGGGTTGTCGCGATCGGCCAGCATTTCGGCCACCACCACCAGCACTTTGGAGGTGCCGATGTCCAGCGCCACCACCAGATCCTTGTAGTCCTTGGCCATATCAGTCTTTCCTCCCCGCGGGTTGCGGCGTCTTGTTCGTTGTCTTGTTCATGCCCGGCAGATCCACGCCTTGCAGATGCACGGCGAAGCCGTTGGGATAGCGCAGATCGACGCTGTCGATGGACCGCCCGTAGCGGGCTTCGAGCTGCGGCATCAGGGTCATGAACTGTTTGAGTCGGGTCTGCGTCGCCGCGCTGTCGGGCGCACCGCCCAGGTCGATGCTCAGGCCCGAGCGGGTCTGCACGCTCCAGTTGCCGCCGCTGCCTTGCGCCAGCGTGGCGACGGTCTGATGAAATTCCTGCATCAAAGGCTGCAGCTTCTGGCTCATCTGCAAGACCTGCGCGCTGGTTCCCGCCGGGCCGCTGAGCTGCGGCAGACCCAGCCCCTGGACTTCGCCGAGGTTGGCAGTGAACGCCTGCCCCTGCGCGTTGACCAGTTGCGGCGCGCTGCCCGGCTCGCGCCAAATGGCCACTGGCTGCTGCGCCTGCAGCGTGACGACCAGTTGCATCGGCCACAGCCGCTGCACCACCGCGGTACGCACCCACGGCAGGCTCTCGAACACCCGCTGCGCCTGCGCAAGATTGATGGTGAGGAAATTGCCCCGCAACTGCGGCAGGGCCTCGGCCCGTACCGTCACCGGGCTGATGCGCTGCAGGTCGCCCTGAAGCCGCACGGCGCGGATGTCCCACCAGTTGCGCTGCATCAGCCAGTGCCCGGCGACGAACAGACAGCCGAGCGCCACCAGCCAGAACAGGGCACGCGAGGTGCCTTGCATCAGGCGGATGTCGAGCGGGAGCTCGCGCGGGGCGTAACTGCTCATCGGTCGCACCTCCCGCCGCCGCCGGGCTGCGCCGAGGCGGGCTTTTCCCCCTCCCAACCTCCCCCACGGCGTGGGGGAGGAGTGTTTGTTCCCTCTCCACTTGTGGGGAGGGCCGGGGTGGGGATGGCCCCCTCGGGGGGCAGCGCAGGCGAAGCCGCAGCGTGGGGGTCAACCCCCTTATGCGATTGATCGAGTGCCGCCATGCTGAGGATGAGCAGGCACAGATCGGCGTATTCCAGCCCGGCCACGCGCGCGGCCATGGGCACCAGTGAATGCGAGGTCATGCCGGGCGAGGTGTTGATCTCCAGCAAGAAGGGCTGGCGGTCGGTCGCGCGAATCATGACGTCGGCCCGCGCCCAGCCGCGGCAGCCCAGCGTGCGATAGCTGCGCAAGACCAGATCCTGAATGCGCGCTTCTTCGTCGGCCGGAAGTTCGCTTGGGCAGATGTAGCGGGTGTCGTCGCTGAAATACTTGTGTTCGTAGTCGTAGTTGCCGCCGGGGGCGACGATGCGGATGAGCGGCAGCGCCCGCGCCTGATCGCCCGCGCCGATCACCGCGCAGGTCACTTCGTCGCCCTCGATGAACTGCTCCACCAGCACCCGGCTGTCAAAGCGTGCGGCTTCGAGATAGGCTGCTTGCACTTCGGCCTCGCTGTCGGCGCGCTTGAGACCCAGCGTGGAGCCTTCATGCGTGGCCTTGAAAATCAGCGGAAAGCCCAGCTCGGCCGCCGCCGCCTGAGCCTCGATGAGCGTGCCCACCTCGCGCCATTTGGGTGTGGACAGGTTCTCGAAATGCCACAGCCGCTTGGTCATGGCCTTGTCGATCGCCAGGGCCGAGGCCAGCACGCCCGGCCCGGTGTAGGGAATGCCGAGCAGTTCCAGCGCGCCCTGCACCGTGCCGTCTTCCCCCCAGCGGCCATGCAGATTGATGAACGCGCGCTGCGCACCAAACGACTTGAGCGCCGCCAGATCGTCCACCGACGGATCGAAAGCAAAGGCATCGACCCCGCGCGACTGCAGCGCGGCGAGCACGCCCTTGCCCGACATCAGCGACACCTCACGCTCGGCGGAAAGCCCGCCCATGAGCACCGCGACCCGGCCCAGACCGCGCGGATCGATTTGCGGCCAGGGGGTCATTGCGCGGTCTCCTTTGCCATCGCCACCACTTGAGCGGCCACCACGCCGATGGAACCTGCCCCCATGCAGATCAGCACGTCGCCCTCGCGCGCCATCTCCAGAATGGCCTGCGGCAGATCGGCTACGGCTTCGACGAACACCGGCTCGGTCTTGCCGGCCACGCGCACCGCACGCGCCAGGCTGCGACCGTCGGCCGCGACCAGCGGGGCTTCACCGGCGGCGTACACCTCGGCCAGCAGCACCGCGTCGGCCTCGCCGAGCACTTTCACAAAGTCTTCAAACAGATCGCGGGTGCGGGTGTAGCGATGCGGCTGAAAGGCGAGCACCAAGCGCCGCCCCGGGAAGGCGCCACGGGCCGCCGCCAGCGTGGCCGCCATTTCGACCGGATGGTGGCCGTAATCGTCGATCAGGGTGAAGTGCCCGCCGTGGTGAGCAGCCACTTCGCCATAGCGCTGGAAGCGCCGACCCACGCCGGTGAACCCGGCCAGCGCCCGCTGGATGGCGGCGTCGTCCACGCTCAGTTCGGTGGCGACGGCGATGGCGGCCAGTGCGTTCTGCACGTTGTGCCGCCCCGGCAGGTTGAGCGTGACGGCGAGCGGCGGCAGTTGCACGCCGTTGCGGCGCAGCACGGTGAAGTGCATCTGCGCACCCTCGGCCCGCACGTCGATGGCGCGCACCTGCGCGTCTTCGGCGAAGCCGTAGCTGGTGATGGGCTTGGAAACAAACGGCATGATGCCGCGCACCGCCGCATCGTCCACGCACAGTACGGCCGCGCCGTAGAACGGCAGCCGGGCGATGAAATCGACGAAGGCATGGCGCAGTCGGGCCGGGTCGTGGCCGTAAGTATCCATGTGGTCGGCGTCGATGTTCGTCACCACGGCCATCACCGGCAGCAGGTTGAGGAAGGAGGCGTCGGATTCGTCGGCCTCGACCACGATGTATTCGCCCTGCCCGAGCTTCGCGTTGACCCCGGCGCTGTTGAGCCGTCCGCCGATCACGAAGGTCGGATCGAGCCCGCCCTCGGCCAGCACACTGGCGACCAGACTGGTGGTGGTGGTCTTGCCATGCGTGCCCGCAATCGCAATGCCGCGCTTCAGGCGCATCAGCTCGGCCAGCATGACCGCGCGCGGCACCACCGGAATATGGCGCGCACGCGCCGCGAGCACCTCGGGGTTGTCGGCACGCACGGCGGTGGAAACGACCACGGCATCGGCATCCTGCACCTGAGCGGCGTCGTGGCCGATGGCCACGCGCAGGCCCAGCTCGCGCAGTCGGCGCACGGTGGCGCTCTCGCTCAGATCCGAGCCGCTGATGGCATAGCCCAGGTTGTGCAGCACTTCGGCAATGCCGCTCATGCCGGCACCACCGATGCCGACGAAATGAATGTTGCGAATGGCGTGTTTCATCGCCCTTGCCTTCCTGTTTGTTTGCTCGTCTCGCGTCCCGCCAGCAGGGCGTTGCAGCCCGCCACGACCGCCTGCACCGCATCCGGTCGCGCCAGGCCGCGCGCGGCCTGCGCCAGTTGCAGCAGGCGCGGGCGGTCCAGGCTTTGCAGCAGTTCGGCCAGCCCCTGCGCGCTCAGGTCGCTTTGTTGAATCAACAGCGCCGCATCGCGGCCTGCGAGAAATTTCGCGTTCACCGTCTGGTGGTCATCGACCGCATGGGGAAACGGCACGAACAGCGCTGCCACACCGGCGCAGGCCACTTCGGTCACGGTCGAGGCACCGGCGCGGCAGATCACCAGATCGGCCTGCGCATAAGCCGCGGCCATGTCGTCGATGAAGGCCACGCAGTCGGCTTGCACCCCGGCGTCGACATAAGCCTGTTGCAGGGTCGGCAGATGCTTGGCCCCGCTTTGATGACGCACCTGCGGGCGTTCGACTGCAGGCAAAAGCGCCAGCGCCTGCGGTACCAGCGAGTTGAGCGCCTGCGCGCCGAGACTGCCGCCGACCACGAGCACCTGCAGCGGCCCGCTGCGACCGGCGTAACGCTGCTCGGGCGAAGGCAAGGCGCAGATCTCCGCACGCACCGGATTGCCCACCCACTGCGCACCCGGCAGCGCGTCGGGAAACGCGGTGTAGCTGCGGTCGGCCAGGCGCGCGAGCACCCTGTTGGCCAGACCGGCGACGGCGTTCTGCTCATGCACCACCAACTTGGCCCCAGCCCACACGCTCATCAAGCCACCGGGAAAGGCGATATAGCCGCCCATGCTCACCACCACGTCGGCGCCAACGCGGCGCAAGCCGCGCAAAGCCTGCCAGAAGGCGCGCAGCAGGTTGAGCGGCAGCAGCAGTTTGGTCAGCAGCCCTTTACCGCGCAGGCCACCGAAGCGCACCCAAAGCATGTCGAAGCCGTGACGCGGCGCGAGCTGCGCCTCCATGCCGGTGGGCGCGCCCATCCAGTGCACCGTCCAGCCCGCAGCGCGCAGCCCTTCGCCCACGGCAATGCCGGGGAAGATATGACCGCCGGTGCCTCCGGCCATGATGACGGCCACCGGGGCAGCCGAGGGCGACAGGAGCAAGGCGCCGGGCCGCCCCAAGCCTTGCCCCGCCCCCTGGGGGGGGAGCGCCGCAACGCGGCGATCTCGGGGGGGGACTTCCCCGAACAAGGCGCCGGGCCGCCCCAAGCCTTGCCCCGCCCCCCGGGGGGGGAGCGCCGCATCGCGGCGATCTCGGGGGGAGCTTGTCATACATGTCCTCCGCGCATCAGAATCCGGTTTTCGAAATCGACACGCAGCAGCACGGCAATGGCCATGCAGTTGAGCAGCAGCGCCGAGCCGCCATAGCTCATCAGCGGCAGCGTCAG
Organism: Thiomonas sp. SCN 64-16; assembly: GCF_001725585.1. Taxonomy (NCBI): domain Bacteria; kingdom Pseudomonadati; phylum Pseudomonadota; class Betaproteobacteria; order Burkholderiales; genus Thiomonas; species Thiomonas sp. SCN 64-16. The sequence goes on from NZ_MEGQ01000003.1 coordinate 62,853, forward strand.
CCCCTTGGTGGGCAACAGACCGAGGTTCACGCCGATATTGATGAAGGCCTGCCCGCCGATCCACACGCCGATGCCTTGCGCCACCAGCGCGCTGTACATGCGGTCGAGCACCAGCGCCTGACGGCCGATGTCGAAGGCGCGGCGCACGATCCAGTAAAACGCGAAAATCACCACGCCGACGCCCACCAGACCCAGTTCCTCGCCGATGATGGCCAGCAGAAAGTCGGTGTGCGCTTCCGGCAGGTAATGCAGTTTTTCGATGCTGCCGCCGAGGCCGACGCCGAACCACTCGCCGCGCCCCATGGCGATGAGTGCGTGCGAGAGCTGATAGGCGCTGCCCAGCGCATTCGATTCCGCCCAGGGATTGAGGTAGGCGAAGATGCGATCACGCCGCCAGGGCGAGAGCACGATCATCAACACAAAGGCGCCGATCACCGCCACGCTGAACACCGAAAACAGCTTGCCGTTGGCCCCGCCGAGAAACAGGATGGCCAAGGTGATGGAAGCGATGACCAGGAAGGCGCCCATGTCGGGCTCGGCCAGCAGCAGCACGCCCACGATCATCATCACCGCCATCATCGGCAGGAAGGTCTTGAGCAGGCTTTGCTTGACCTCCTGCTTGCGCACCATGAAATCGGCGGCATAGATGAGCGCGGTGAGCTTGACCAGTTCGGAGGGCTGGAAGTTCAGCCCGCCGGGGAAAACCACCCAGCGCTTGGAGCCGTTCACGTCCTTGCCGATATGCGGCAGCAGCACGAGCACCAGCCCGATCAGCGAGAGGAAGAAAAAGCGCATCGACCATTTCTGCAGCTCGGCCATTGGAATCTGCACCACGATCCAGCTTGCCAGCAAGGCCGCAGCGATGGAGAACAAATCACGGATGAAATAGTGGTAAGGCGACCACTGCGCATAGCGCGGCGAGTCGTGGAAGGAAATCGTCGCCGAATACACCATCACCAGGCCGTAGGCCAGCAGCAGCAGCGTGACCCAGACCAGGTTCTGGTCGTACTCCAGCATGCGCGAATTGCGCGGCGCACTATGCCCCACGCGCACCGGCAGATCGGCCGCTGCCTTGTCGCGCTTACGACCGAGGAAGGGCAACATGCGCTCAAGCATGGTCGGCCCCTTCGTTCCAGACTTGTCCACGCGCTTCGGCCAACTCGCGCACGGCGGCGACAAACACCTCGGCGCGATGCGCGTAGTTGCGGAACATGTCCAGACTGGCGCAAGCGGGTGACAACAGCGCCGCGTCGCCGGTCTTCGCCAGCGTGGCGGCGCGCTGCACAGCCTGCTCCAAGGACTGCGTGAATTCGGTGGGGGCCAGCCCCTGGAGCTCCGCGGCGATGGCCTGCGCATCGCGGCCGATCAGCACCGCAGCGCGCAGCCGCGCAGCCTGCGCGCGCAGCGGCGAAAAATCCTGCCCCTTGCCGTCCCCACCGGCGATCAGAACCACCGGCGTTTCCATGCCCGCCAGCGCCGCCACCGTGGCGCCGACATTGGTGCCCTTGCTGTCGTCGATCCAGCGCACGCCGTCGATCACCGCCACGGTCTGCATGCGATGCGGCTCCCCGCGATACTCACGCAGGGCATGCAGCATGGGCGCGAGCGGCGTGCCCACGGCATCGCCCAGCGCCAGCGCGGCCAGGGCATTGGCGATGTTGTGGGCGCCTTGAATGCGCAGGGCTTCCGCGGGCATCAAACGCTGCATCTGGAGCGCGGCCTCGGGCAAGGCGCCGGGCCGCCCCAAGCCTTGCCCGGCCCCCTGGGGGGAGATCGCCGCACCGCGGCGATTTCGGGGGGAGTCCTCTTCCGGGAGGGCGCGCGCCAGCCAGTCGATGCCGCCTTCGCGCACCACGCCCAAGTCTCCGGGTTGTTGCGGCGCGGACAAACCAAAGCGCCGCAGCTTGCGCCCCGGGCGTTGCATCGCCATCACCTGCGGATCGTCGCGGTTGAGCACCATGACGCCCTGCGCGCTCTGATTGCCGAAGATGTTGGCCTTGTCGGCGGCGTAGGCCGTCATGTCGCCGTGCCAGTCGAGATGGTCCTGGGTGAGGTTGAGCACCGTGGCGGCGTCGGCGGCGAAGCCCTCCATGCCATGAAGCTGGAAGCTGGAGAGCTCCAGCACCCAGGCTGCAGGAAGGTCGTCGGCCTGAAGCCGGGCCTGCAGCACGTCGAGCATGGACGGCGAAATATTGCCCGCCACTGCCACGCTCCAGCCCGCGCGCTCCAGCATCAGCCCGGTCAGCCGTGTGACGGTGGTCTTGCCGTTGGTGCCGGTGATGGCGACGATCTTGGGCGCATAGCCTCGCTCTGCGCGCAGCGCGTCGAGCGCCCACTGGAACAGATGCAGCTCACCGGCCATCGGCACGCCGCGTTCGGCGGCTGCCTGTGTGAGCGCGGCAAACTCGGCCGCGTGCGGTGCGATGCCAGGGCTGCGCAACACCAGTTGCGCGTCGCCCAGCAGGTCGGCGCTCAGGCTACCGCAATGCACCTGCGCCGATGGCACTTCGCGCTGCAGCGCAGCCAACCCAGGCGGCGCGCTGCGGCTGTCGGCCACGCGCACCTGCGCGCCCTGCGCCGCACACCAGCGCGCCATCGCCAGGCCGGATTCGCCCAGACCGAGCACGAGAACGGAGAGTGAGTTCAGGTTCATCGCAGCTTCAGACTCGCCAGACCCACCAGACAGAGAATCATGGTGACGATCCAGAACCGCACCACCACCTGCGACTCTTTCACCCCGAGTTGCTCGAAGTGATGGTGCAGCGGCGCCATTTTGAAAATGCGCCGTCCCACGCCGTACTTCTTCTTGGTGTACTTGAAGTAGGTCACCTGAATCATCACCGACACGGTTTCGGCGACGAACACGCCGCCCATGATGGCCAGCACGATTTCCTGACGCACGATCACGGCGATGGTGCCCAAAGCGCCGCCCAGCGCCAGCGCGCCCACGTCCCCCATGAACACCTGCGCCGGATAGGCGTTGAACCACAGAAACGCCAGCCCGGCGCCGACCATCGCGCCCACGAAAATCAGCAGCTCCCCCGTTCCCGGAATGAAGGGGAACAGCAGGTATTTGGAATAGACCGCGTTGCCGGTGACATAGGCAAACACGCCCAGCGAGCTGCCGACCATGACCACGGGCATGATGGCCAGGCCATCGGCGCCGTCGGTGAGGTTGACCGCGTTGCTGCTGCCGACGATGACCAGATAGCTCAGCACGATGAAGCCGGTCACGCCGAGCGGATAACTGACCGATTTGAAGAACGGCACGATGAGGTCGGAAGCGGGGGGCAAGGGCATGCTCATGCCGCTCTGCAACCACGCCACGAACAGATGCCAGACCTCGGCGTTGCCCTTGCCCGACACGGCGAAAGCCAGATAGAACGCGGCGGCCACGCCGATGAGCGTCTGCCAGAAGTATTTGTCGCGCGAGCGCATGCCGTTGGGGTCGCGGTACACCACCTTGCGGTAATCGTCGGCCCAGCCGATGGCGCCGAAACCCAGCGTGACCAACAGCACCAGCCAGACGAAACGGTTGCTTAGATCCATCCACAGCAAGGTGGACACGCCGATGGACAGCAGGATGAGCACCCCGCCCATGGTGGGCGTGCCGGTCTTGATGAGATGAGTTTGCGGCCCGTCCTGACGCACGGCCTGGCCGACCTTCATCGCGGTAAGTTTGCGGATGACTGCGGGGCCCGCGAGCAGGCCGATGAACAGCGCGGTGAGCGTGCTCATCACCGCGCGGAAAGTGATGTAGTTGAACACCCGGAAAAAGCGCAGATCGGGCGAGAGCTCCATCAGCCACATGGCCAGACTATGCAGCATGGTGCACCTCCTGCGTGGACGCGCCGTTGCCATTCGCCGCCAGCGCGGCGATGGCCTGCACCGCGCGTTCCATGCGCATAAAGCGCGAGCCTTTGACCAGCACGGTGTCGAATTCGCGCAGCACCGCGGCATCCAGGGTGAAGTCCATCAAGTCGGGCTGATGCTTTGCTGCCGCCAGGCCCGCCGCCTGTGCGGCCGCGACCGCCTGCGCCGTCATGGCACCGCAAGCCCACAGCGCCGCCACGCCGCGCTGGGCCGCATACGCACCCACTTCGGCATGGAAGGCCGGGCCGTTGTCACCGACTTCACCCATATCGCCGAGCAGCAGCAGGCTGCGCCCGGGCAGCTCGGTCAACACGTCGATGGCGGCGCGCACCGAGTCGGGATTGGCGTTGTAGCTGTCGTCGATCAACAGCAGCGTGTGCTCGTCGGCGCAACGCAGACGCCGCGGCACCAGACGCCCGGCCACCGGAGCAAAGGCTTCGAGTCCGCGGCAGATGGCATCCAGCGGCGCGCCTGCGGCCAAGGCCGCCGCGGTCGCCGCCAGCGCATTGCGCGCGTTGTGCCGCCCCAGCAGTTGCAGGCCCACTTCGGCATGGCCCGCCGGGGTATGCAATTGCAGCCGCAACTGGCCCTGCCGATAAAACGCATGGCCGCTGACTTCAGCCTCCACGTCCGCCTCAGCCGCCTCGCGCAGGGCAAAACGCAACACACGCCGACCGGCGGCCTGCGCCACCCAGATAGCATTCTGGGCGTCGCCTGCGGGAAACACCGCCACCCCGGTCTGCGGCAATGCGGCGAGCACCGCGCCGTTTTCGTGCGCGACCGCTTCGACGCTATGCATGAATTCCTGATGTTCGCGCTGGGCGTTGTTCACTAGCGCCACGGTGGGTTCGGCCAGACTGGCGAGCCAGGCGATCTCGCCCGGATGGTTCATGCCGAGCTCGACCACGGCGGCCTGATGTTGCGGCCGCAAGCGCAGCAAAGTGAGCGGCAGACCCACTTCGTTGTTGAAGTTGCCTTGCGTCGCCAGACGCTGGTCTTGCCCCTGCCACGCCGCCAGAATGCTTGCGAGCATCTGCGTCACCGTGGTCTTGCCGTTGCTGCCGGTCACCGCGATCAGCGGCAACGTCTGCTGGCGCCGCCAGCCTCGCGCCAACAGGCCCAATGCGCGCAGGGTGTCGGGCGCCTCGATGCCCGGCAGCCCGCTTGCCGCCACGCCTTGCTCGGCCAGCAGGGCGCGCGCACCAGCAGCCGCCGCTTGCGGCAGAAAGTCGTGCGCATCGAAGCGGGCGCCGCGCAAGGCGACGAACAGCGCGCCCGGCGTGAGTTTGCGGCTATCGGTCTCGATGGCGCTCACCGCCACGTCGGCCTCGCCGATGAGGCGGGCCTCGGGTCCGATCCAGTCGCGCAATTCGCCCAGGCTGCAAAGCCCAGCGCCGCGCGTGGCCAGTGCCATGCGGGCATGGAAGGCGTCGCTGAAGGCTTGCTTGTGTCCGGCTATCTCTTGCGTGTTTTCGTGCCCCTTGCCCGCGATGAGTACCACGTCGTGCACAGCGGCGTGCGACAGGGTCTGGGCGATGGCGGCGGCGCGGTCTTCGATCAGCAGGGCTTGCGCGGGTTGCTGCAGACCGGCGAGCAAGTCTTGCAGGATGGCGCCCGGCGCTTCGCTGCGCGGGTTGTCGCTGGTCAGCACCACGCGGTCGGCGTGGGCCTCGGCGGCCTGCACCATTAGCGGGCGTTTGCGCGCATCGCGGTCGCCGCCGGCGCCGAACACGCACCACAACTTGCCTTTGCGCTTGGCGGTGACAGGCCGCAGCGCTTGAAGCGCCTTGTCCAGCGCGTCGGGCGTGTGGGCGTAGTCGATGACCGCCAGCGGCGCACCGATGCCGCCCAGCATCTGCATGCGCCCCGGCACCGCGCGCACCGTGCGCAAGGCGGCGGCAATGGCCGCGTCATCCAGCCCCGTGGTGTGCAGCAGCGCGGCAACCACCAGCAAATTGCGCAGGTTGAAAGCGCCCAGTACGGGCAGATCAAGCGCGTGGCGATGGTGGTGATGCACCAGGGTGAGACGCTGGCCGGTGGAAGTCTGCACCACGTCCTCCGCACACCAGTCGGCCTTGGCGATCAGCGCGGTGGTTTGCACCTGCAGCCCCCGGCTGCGGCAATCAGCGAGCAAGACGCTTGCGGCGTAGGGATCGTCGATATCCAGCACGGCATGCTGCAGCCCCGGCCAGACGAACAGCGCCCGCTTGGCGCGCGCATAGGCCGCCATGTCGCCGTGGTAGTCGAGATGGTCTTGCGTCAGATTGGTGAATGCAGCCGCATGAATAGCGCAACCCGCCAGGCGATGTTCGTCCAGGCCGATGCTTGATGCCTCGATGGCGCACCAAAGCGCGCCTTGCTCGCGCAGCCGCGCCAGGATCGTCTGCAGACGCACCGGGTCGGGCGTGGTGAATCCGGTGGGCTGCAGCGCGTCCGGCCATCCGGCGCCCAGCGTTCCGATCACCCCGCAGCGCTGCCCAGCCGCGTTCAGGGCCTGCGCTGCCCACAAAGCGCAGGAGGTCTTGCCATTGGTGCCGGTCACGGCCAGCAGCTTGACAGCCTCGGACGGATGTCCGTACCAGGCCGCCGCAAGCGGCCCGGCCAGCGCCTTGAGCCCGTCAACAGCCAGAATGCGCGGATCGGTGAAGCCGAAATGCTGCACTCCCTCGGCCTCGACCAGCGCGGCCGCCGCCCCCGCGGCCAAGGCCTGCGCCACGAACTGACGCGGATCGCGCGCCGCCCCCGGCCAGGCGACGAACACCTCGCCGGGCTGCAGGCTGCGGCTGTCGGCGGTCCACGTCGCATCGGCCGCGACGCCCAAGGCGCGCAACGCTTGCAGCACGGTATCGACCGCTTTCGGCGTGTGACTCATGCGCCCCCCTTCATCGCCCGGCCCGCCGGGAGTTGCAGGGCTTGCGCGGTTTGCGCGGGAACGAGATCGGGCTTGACTGGCAGGTCGGGCTGTACCCCGAGAATGCGCAGCGCCTGCGGCACCACCGCACCGAACACCGGAGCCGACACCTGACCGCCGAAGTGCTTGCCACCCGTCGGTTGATCGACCGAAACCGCCATCACCAGCACCGGGTGGTGGATCGGCGCCAGTCCGACGAACTGCGCCCGGAACAGCTTTTTGTCGTACTTGCCATCCTTGGCAATCCAGGCGGTGCCGGTCTTGCCGCCGGTGGAGTAGCCCGGCACGGCCGCCGCCGGTGCGGTGCCGCCGGGCTGCGTCACCAGCGCCAGCATGCCGCGCATTTCGCGCGCCACGGTGGGCGAGACGACCTGCACGCCTTCGGGCGCCTCATCGTGCTTGAACAGGGTGACCGGGAAAATGCGGCCACGGTCGGCGAAGATGAGATAGGCATGCGCCAGCTGCAGAGTGGAGATACCCAACCCGTAACCGAAACCCATGGTGATGCGGTCGATCGGGCGCCAGCGTTTCATGGGCCGCATCAGCCCGCTGGTCGCGCCGGGAAACTCGATCTGCGGACGTTGGCCGAAGCCCACCGCGGTGTACATATTCCACTGCACCTGCGCTGGCATCTTGCTGACCACCTGCGAAGTGGCGACGTTGCTCGAATACTGGATGACCTGGGGCAGCTCGATATTGCCGTTGTTGCTGTCATCGCAGATATTGGCGCCGTAAAACTGCTGGCAGCCCGGCGCGGTATGGAACACCGTCGTCGGGGTGATGATGCCGGCCTGCAAGGCTGCGCTCAGGGTGATGGGCTTGAGCACCGAGCCGGGTTCAAAGGCATCGGTCACGGCGTAGTTGCGGATGTCCGCCTCGGTCATGCGCTTGCGGCTATTCGGATCGAAGCTGGGGTAGTTGGCCATCGCCAGAATCTCGCCCGTTTTCGCATCGATCACCACCGCACTGCCGTTCTTGGCCTTGTTGTCCTCGACCGACTGCTTGAGCGCCTGGTAGGTGAGATACTGAATCTTGCTGTCGATCGACAGGCGCACATCCTGCCCGTCCACCGGCGGGACGCCGCCCGATACGTCCTCGATCACATTACCCAGCCGGTCTTTCACGACCTTGCGCACACCGGGGTGACCGGCCAGCCGCGCTTGCAGCGCCAGCTCCATGCCGTCCTGTCCCTGGCCTTCGATATTGGAGAAACCGATGAGCTGCGCCGCCGCCGAGCCTTCCGGGTAGTAGCGTTTGTAGCTGGGCGATTCATAAATGCCCTTGATGCCCAGCGCCTTGACCTCCTTGGCCACGTCGATGTCCACCTGCCGCTTGAGATAGACGAACTGTTTGTTGGAGTCGAGCCGGCGCTGCAGATCGGCGGCATTCAGGCCAAGCAGCCGGGCGAGTTGCTGCACCTTGTCGTTGCCCGACTCGACCTGCGTGGGATCGGCCCAGATGGTCTTGGCCGGAATGCTCGACGCCAGAATATTGCCGTTGCGGTCGAGAATGCGGCCGCGCATCGCCGGCAGCTCGATGGTGCGCACAAAGCGCAGATCGCCCTGGTTCTGATAGAACTGCGTCGTCCACACCTGCACCCAGAAGGCGCGCAGACCCAGCGCCGCAAACGCCGCAAACAGCAGCCCCTTCACCAGCCAGGCGCGACCTGGCGGCAACTTCACATTCAGCAGCGGGCTCTTGCCATAGCTGGCTGCCGACTTGGGCGCACGCATAGCCGGATTCTTCATCGCCGCGCACCTTGACTGGCCGGTTTCGGCTGGGACTGCGGCATGACGGGCAGCGGCGGCAGGGTGACCTGGCCTTCGTGTACGAAGATGGTGCGCGCCGCCGTGATGGGGCGCATGTCGAGCTGGGTGCGCGCGATTCTCTCGATGCGGCCCGGCGCACTCATCGCGCGATATTCCACCTGCAGACGATCCTTGTCCATCTGCAACTGCTCGGCCCTTTGCTGCGCCACATCCAGCGCGGCAAACGTGCGCCGCCCCTGGTACTGCGCGCGCACCACCGACATGGCGCACAGCACCACGACAAACAGCAGCAGGAAGTTGATTCGGGTCATCGCGTGTTCCTCAGACCCGTTGTGCCACGCGCAGCATGGCCGAGCGCGACCGCGCATTGCCGCTGATTTCCGCCGCCGAAGGCCGCATCCGCACCACCTCCTTGAGTTGCGGCTGGAACTCGGCCGAAACGCCGGGGACGAAGGGCTGGCGCCGATCGACCGCCGGTGCGCGGGCATGGCGGTGAATAAAGCGTTTGATCAGCGCGTCTTCCAGCGAATGAAAGCTGATCACGGCCAGCCGCCCGCCCGGCCTCAGGCAGTCGAGCACCTGGCTCAACGCCGTTTCGATTTGCGCAAGCTCGGCATTGACGTGAATCCGAAGAGCTTGAAACGTGCGGGTGGCCGGGTCCTGGCCCGGCTCACGGCTCTTGACGGCACTGGCAACCAGTGCGGCGAGTTCGCCGCTGCGCGCGAGGGGCGCTCCGGCATCGCGGCGAGCCACAATCTTCTTTGCAATCTGGACAGCCGCCCGTTCGTCTCCATAATCCCTCAGCACGGTTGCAATTTCATCCACGCTGGCCGTGGCCAGATACTCAGCGACGGTTTGCCCGCTGCTGGTGTCCATCCGCATATCCAAAGGCCCGTCAGCGCGGAAACTGAAGCCGCGCTCGGGCTGATCGAGTTGCGGCGACGACACACCCAGATCGAACAGCAGCCCATCGGCCTGCGCCACGCCCTGCTCGTGCAGCACCCGCGCAAACTCGGAAAAAGGCGCGTGCTTGATCACAAAACGCGCATCGCGAATCTGGGCCGCGGCTTCGATGGCCTGCGGATCGCGGTCGATCGCAATCAGCCGCCCGGCGGGCGACAGCCGCCGCAGAATTTCCCGGCTGTGTCCGCCACGCCCGAAAGTCGCGTCGAGGTACACCCCGTCCGGGTTGGTGATCAGCTGGTCGACCGCCTCGTGCAGCAACACGGTGCGGTGCGCCGTTTCGGCGCTGGGCATGGGAGTGGTGTGGGGCATACACGGTCACAACACAATGTCGCGCACGGCGTCGGGCATGCCGGCCTCGACCACCGCAGCCTCTTGCGCCTGATGTTTGGCGCGATCCCAGATTTCGAAGTGACGCCCCATGCCGATGAGATCGACCTCGCGCTCCAGACCGACGGCCTGACGCAATTCGGGCGAAATCAGCACGCGCCCGGTGCCGTCCATTTCGGTTTCGGTGGCATGACCGAGATAGATGCGCTTCCAGCCCTGCGCCGACATGGGCAACTGCATCACCCGGTCGCGAAAACTCGTCCACTCGTCGTCGGAAAACATCAGCAGACAACCGTCGGGGCTTTTGGTCAGCGTGAGTCGCCCCTGCGAGCGCGCCATCAGCAGATCACGATGCCGGGCAGGCACGGTCATGCGACCTTTGCCGTCCAGAGTGAGTGCCGAAATGCCAATAAACATGAAGTCGCCCGCGGTTGCCGTGCTGCAGTGGGGCCGGTGAAATGGCGCAGCGCTCTGCACAATTCCCCACTTTTCTGCACTATTCGCCACTTTAGGGGATGGCGATATCTGCGGTCAAGCCTGAAACCCTGAAATTTCTTTTACAAAACAAGGACTTAGATACTGTTTATGGAACCAGTAAATAAGCATGTTTCTTATAAAAATGAACAATTTAGAGTATGCCTTGAATGTTCTTTCTAGAAATGGAAGCGCATCTGCACCTTGCCGGATGACGGGCAGCACCGATCCGCACCCGATCGGGGTTGTAAAAACTGAGGGGAAAAGTGCGAAGCGGGGCTATAAGCCGGATTCTGTGCAGCGCGGGCTTGCACCCGCACCGTGGCAGCCATTCCTCTAGGCCGTGCATTGCTGCGCGGCTCAAGCCACCTACCCGCAGACTCGCGCGGGCCGCGCTGTGCCAGCGTTGCCGCTGGCGCGTCTGCCTATTTGGTGTTGCTCCGGATGGAGGTTGCCGCGTTTCACGTCCACGCCGGTTGCCCGGCGTTTACTCGTCTCTGTGGCCCTGTTCGTCACGTCACCGTGCACGGCCGTTAGCCGTCATCCCGCCCTATGGAGTCCGGACCTTCCTCGATGCGCCTGAAGCACACCGCGACTGCCCACCCCACTTCGCAGGCCGCATTATGACGGAGAAACCTCGCCGACCCGGTTGCAGACCCCAGAATGCCCTGCCTTTGATGCAGCGCAAAGCTTCATGTATTCAAAAGATCGGATGATTCGCCTTTACATTTTTTGCGGTTCAGCGAAAGAGCGAATTCCGTGGCGACAGAACTATTCAACAACGGCACGCATCTGTGCCTCATGTTCAGCGATCTGGTCGAAGACGACGGCGACGCCGTGCTGGCCAATCAATTCCCCCTCATCGACCACGGCCAGGGCGCGCTCATTGATCCGGGCGGCAATATGACGTTCAACGAACTCACGCTGACCATGCGCAAATACATGGCGCCGCAAGACTTGCACTACCTGCTGGCTTCGCATGCCGACCCGGACATCATCGCCTCACTAGACCGCTGGATGACCGCCTCCAAGGCCGATCTGGTGATCTCTCGTCTGTGGGCGCGTTTTGCTCCGCATTTCTGCAAGCTCGGCAAAACCGACAAACGCATCATCGCCGTGCCTGACGCCGGAGGAACGCTGCGCCTGGGCAAGAGCGACATCGTGCTGCTGCCAGCGCACTTTTTGCACGCTGAGGGCAACTTCCAGTTTTATGACCCGATCAGCAAAATCCTGTTCTCGGGCGATCTGGGGGTTTCACTCGTCAGCGGTGCGCAGGCGGGCCGCCCGTTTGCGCAACTGGCCGATGCCCTGCCCCATATGGAAGCCTTCCACCGCCGCTATATGGTGTCGAACAAGATCCTGCGGTATTGGGCCAGCATGGTGCGCACTCTGGACATCGAGATGATCGTGCCGCAGCATGGCTCCCCCATCAAGGGCAAACCGGCCGTGGCGCAATTCATCGACTGGGCCGAGGGCCTGAGTTGCGGCATCGACCTGATGACCACGAGCAATTACCGGGTGCCCGACCTGCCGATTCCGCTGGCCGGGTCGTTCGCATAAAGCGAGATCAGACCCGAGATCGAACTCCGCAAAGTCAAACCCCGCAAACCCCGACCTGCACCTGCCAATCCATCGCTTCGCCCGCGTGCAGAGGCACGATGTCGGCGTCGGCATAGGGCAGCGTGTCGGGCACCTGCCAGCTGCGGCGCTCCAGGGTGATCGAGCCCGTATTGCGCGGCAAACCGTAGAACGCCGCGCCGAAACGGCTGGCGAAATCGTCGAGTCGGTGCAAAGCATTGCGCTGCTCGAAAGCCGCGCAGTACAACTCCAGCGCATTGGCCGCCGTGAAGCAACCGGCGCAGCCGCAGGCCGTTTCCTTGGTGTTGCGCGCATGCGGCGCAGAGTCGGTGCCGAGAAAGAAACGGTCGTCTCCGCTCGTGGCGACATCGAGCAGGGCCTGGCGGTGGGTCTCGCGCTTGAGCACCGGCAGGCAGTAGTAATGGGGCCGCATGCCGCCTTTGAACATGGCATTGCGGTTGTGCAGCAGATGATGCGCCGTGAGGGTTGCGGCCAGAAGGGGCGCACCCTGGGCATCCCGGTCGTGCGCCTCTTGAATGAACGCGGCGGCCTGGGCCGTGGTGATGTGCTCCAGCACGATCTTGAGCTCGGGAAAAGCGCGGCGCAGAGCGATGAGATGTCGCTCGATGAACACCGCCTCGCGGTCGAACACATCGACCTCGGGGTCGGTCACTTCGCCGTGAATCAACAGCGGCATGCCGACCTGCTGCATGGCGTCGAGCGCCGGATAGATGCGCTTGAGTTCGGTCACTCCACTGTCCGAATTGGTCGTTGCGCCCGCCGGGTAGAGCTTGAACGCATGCACCATGCCGCTGTTCTTCGCCTCGGTCACCATCGCCGGGGTGGTGTCGTCGGTGAGATAGAGCGTCATCAGCGGGGTGAAATCGCTACCCTCAGGCAAGGCGGCCATGATGCGCGCGCGGTAGTCGAGAGCCTGCCGCAGATGCACCACGGGCGGCTTGAGATTGGGCATGACGATGGCCCGAGCGAATTGCCGTGCCGTCCAGGGCAGCGCATCGCGCATGGCGGCGCCATCACGCAGATGCAGGTGAAAATCGTCGGGGCGCGTGAGGGTGAGCGTGGGGTTCGAGGTCATGTCGGGTGGCGAAAACGGCAACGCCGACATGCTACGCCCCGCCCTGCCGCGCAATGAAGCGGCCGCTCAGTGCTGCAGGATTTTTGCCAGGAAGTGCGCGGCGCGCTCGCTGCGCTGTTCGCTGGTCGAGAAGAACTGCGGCGTCGGGCAATCTTCCACCACGCGCCCCGCATCCATGAACACCACGCGGTGCGACACCTTGCGCGCAAAGCCCATTTCGTGCGTGACCACCATCATGGTCATGCCCTCTTCGGCGAGCTTGACCATGACGTCGAGCACTTCGCCCACCATCTCCGGATCGAGCGCCGAGGTCGGTTCATCGAACAGCATGGCAATCGGGTCCATCGCCAGCGCACGCGCGATGGCCACGCGCTGCTGCTGTCCACCAGAGAGTTGTCCGGGGAATTTGTCCTTGTGCATCGAAAGGCCCACGCGGTCGAGGTAGAGCAGGCCCTTTTCGCGCGCCTCGGCCTTGCTGCGCCCGAGCACCTTGATCTGGGCGAGCGTGAGGTTGTCGGTCACCGTCAGGTGCGGAAACAACTCGAAGTGCTGAAACACCATGCCCACGCGCGCACGCAGCCTGGGCAGATTGGTTTTGGGATCGGCGATCGAGGTGCCGTCCACCACCACATCGCCCTTCTGAAAGGGTTCGAGCGCGTTGACGCACTTGATCAGCGTGGACTTGCCCGAGCCCGACGGCCCGCACACCACCACCACTTCGCCGCGCGCAATCTGCGTGGAGCAGTCGGTGAGCACCTGGAAGTCGCCGTACCACTTGCTGATCTGGCGAATATCGATCATCGGCGCGCTGGCGCCCTGGGCAGAATTCTGGGACATGGAACGATCCATTGAAAATGACTTATCGCATTACCGCACGATGGCGATGCGCTGATGCAGGCGCTTGACGCCTTGCGACAGCAGGAAACTCAGCACGAAATACACCACGGCCACCAAGGTGTACATCTCGACCACGCGGCTGTCGCGCTGCGCGATTTTCATGGCGGCGCCGACGAAGTCGGTGACATTGAGCAGCGCCACCAGCGACACGTCCTGGAACAGCACGATGGTCTGGGTGAGCAGCACCGGCAACATATTGCGCAGCGCCTGCGGCAGGATGATCAGCCGCATCGACTGCGCGTAGGTCAGGCCCAGCGCATAGGCTGCGCCGAGTTGCCCTTTGGGAATGCTCTGGATGCCCGCGCGCACGATCTCCGCGAAATACGCCGCCTCGAACAGAATGAAGGTGAAATAGGCCGAACGCTCCGCCCCGATCTTGGGCGGATAGTCCGATCCGGTGATCGACTGCAGCATCACCGGCACCAGGAAGTAGAACCAGAAAATCACCAACAGCAGCGGAATCGAGCGCATCAGATTGATGTAGCCCGCCGCCAGCAAGGACAACCACTTCAGGTGCGACAGCCGCGCCAGCGCCAGCAAAATACCCAGCAGCGTGCCGCCGATGGCCGCCACCACGGTGAGTTGGATGGTGTAGGTCAACCCCTTGAGCAAAAAGGGCAGCACCGAGACGATGGAGCCAAAGTCAAAATCGCCCATCACTTGCTCCCGCCCATATAGCCCGGCACCGCCGTGGCGCGCTCCACCCACGCCATGATGCGGTTGATGGAAAACGCCACCGCGACATACAGCACCGTGGCCGCGCCGAAGGCCGCGAAGTAGCGGAAGGTCATCTCTCCCATCTCGCGGGTGCGGAAAAACAGTTCAGTCAGGCCGATGGAATACGCCACTGCGGAGTTCTTCACCAGATTCATCGACTCGGAGGTGAGCGGCGGAATGATGATGCGGTACGCCATGGGCAGCAGCACGTAGCGGTAGGTCTGCGTGGGCGTCAGCCCGAGCGCCAGCCCGGCGAAAGTCTGCCCGCGCGGCAGCGACTGAATGCCCGACTTGACCTGCTCGGCAATCCGCGCCGCGGTGAACAGCCCGAGACAAACCACGGCCGTGAGAATCTGGAAGGTGCCCGGATCAACCGCGTTGGCAAATCGCTTGAGCGGCGGAATCACGCTGGGCAGCACGAAATACCAGAGGAAAAACTGCACCAGAAGGGGGATGTTGCGGAACAGTTCCACATAGCCGTTGCCCAGCATCACCCAAAAGCGGTGCTTGGTGGTGCGCACCACCCCCAATACCGAGCCGAGCACCATGGCGATCACCCAGGCGCAGACCACCAGCAACAGGGTGTATTCCAGCCCGGAAAGCAGCGACATGCCCCAGGTGGTGTCGCCGTCCGGCGTGTCTTCCAGAAAAATTCCTAGCCCCAGCATGTCATCCCCTCGTCTGCCCGCGTCATCTCACCATGGAAAAAAGCCGGCATAGCTGCCGGCTTGGTTCCTTGCCAACCTGGCGGTGCTTATTCGACGCCCTTGTCGTTCGGGTGGGCGAAGGCTTCCTTGATCGCGGGGGTTTCCGGGAAGTTCAGGTTGATGCCCTTGGGCGGAATCGGGCTGGTGAACCACTTGGTGTAGATCTTGTTGATCTCGCCCGACTTCATCACGCCATCGATGGTCTTGTCGACCAGCGCCTTGAACTGCGGATCATCCTTGCGCAGCATCATGCTGTAAGGCTCTTGTCGCAGCGAACCGGGCAGGATTTTGTAGGCCGCCGGATCCTTGGAGTTGGCGATCTGCCCCGCCAGCAGAATGTCGTCCATCACGAACGCGGAAGCCCGGCCATCGGCCATCAGCAGGAAGCTCTCGGCATGATCCTTGCCGTAGATTTCCTTGAATTCCATGTCCTTGGTCTTTTCGTACTTTTTCAGCAGCGGCACGGCGGTCGTGCCCGAGGTGGTGACGATGGTCTTGCCCGCCAGTTGCGCAAAATCGTTGATGCCCGAGTCTTTCTTCACCGCAGCCGTCACGTTGATGACGAAGTAGGTTGGCCCGAAAGCCACCTGTTTCTGGCGCGCCACCGAGTTGGTGGTGGAGCCGCACTCCAGGTCGATGGTGCCGTTTTCGAGCAGGGGAATGCGGTTGCTCGACGTGACCGGGGTGTAGTTCACTTTCAGACCGGGCATTTTCAGATCGGCCTTGACGGCATCGACCACCTTGCCGCACAGCTCCATCGCGTAGCCGATGGGTTTGCCGTTGTTGTCGAGGTAGGAGAAGGGAATCGACGACTCGCGGTAACCGACTGTGATGCTGTTGGTTTCCTTCACTTTTTTCAGCGTGCCGGTGAGCTCGGCCGCCTGGGCGCAAGACATTGCGGCCGCAGCCAGGATGGTCAAACCAAACAGTTTTTTGATCATGCGAATCTCCGTGAATGTAGGAATGGGGTGAACGAATCGCACAAGTGTAACCGTGGGTCACAAATGCGCAATAGGTGTATGCAAACTCCGTTCCAGCATCAGGCCATCGCCGCAGACGCTTCGGGGTGAGCCGCCCTATCCTGCTGCAGATTCCACATGCGGGCGTACAGGCCGCGCGCCTGCAGCAGTTGCGCGTGGGTGCCGCGTTCGACCACGCGCCCGCTTTCCACCACCAGAATCTGATGCGCATCGACCACGGTGGACAGGCGGTGAGCAATCACAATGGCAGTGCGGTCGCGCGAGGCCGCGCGTATTTCCGTCTGAATCGCCTTTTCGTTGTGCGAGTCGAGCTGCGAGGTGGCTTCGTCGAAAATCAGGATGGGCGGATTTTTCAGCAGGGCCCGGGCAATCGCCACGCGCTGCTTCTCTCCGCCGGACAACTTCAGGCCGCGCTCGCCCACCTGCGTCTCATAGCCTTGGGGCGTGCTGACGATGAAGTCGTGGATATGCGCGGCGCGCGCCACCGCCTCCACCTCGGCCGCGCTGGCGCCGGGTTTGCCGTAGGCGATGTTGTAGCCAATGGTGTCGTTGAACAGCACCGTGTCCTGCGGCACGATGCCGATGGCGCGGCGCACGCTGGCTTGCGTGACTTGGGCGATGTCCTGGCCGTCGATCAGAATGCGCCCGGACTGCGGCGCGTAAAAGCGAAACAACAGACGCGCCAGCGTGGATTTTCCCGCGCCGGAAGGGCCGACGATGGCCACCGTTTCTCCGGCGGGCACGGTGAAGTCCAGCCCATCGAGAATGACGCGGTCGGCCCCATAGCCAAAGCGCACATTCTCGAAACGCACTTCGCCCCGTCCGACCTGCAAAGCTGGCGCCTGAGGCGGGTCCTTGATTTCCTGGTGCTCTTCCAGAATGGTGAACATGCGCTCCAGATCCGTGGTGGACTGCCGGATCTCGCGGTAGATCACGCCCAGAAAACTCAGCGGCGCGTAGAGCTGCAGCATGAAGGCGTTGACCAGCACCAGATCACCCAGATTCATGCTGCCACTCACCACACCGACGGTCGCCCGCCAGACCAGCAGGGTCACGGCGGCAGCGATGATCAAGCTCTGCCCAAGGTTGAGCAGCGACAGCGAGTTCTGCGACTTGATGGCCGCGCGCATCCAGGCTCTGAGGTTGTCGTCGTAGCGAGTCGACTCCAGCGCCTCGTTGCCGAACATTTTCACCGTCTCATAATTCAACAGTGCATCGATGGCGCGCTGGTTGGCGCGCGAATCCTGCGTGTTCATTTCGCGGCGTAGCTGCGTGCGCCATTCGGTCACGGTGACGGTGAACGCCACATACAGCACCAGCGCCACCAGCGCGATGCCCGCGAACCAGATGTCGTACTTGACCAGCAGAATGCCGATGACCAGCGCCATTTCCACCAAGGTGGGCAGAATGCTGTAGAGGGTGAACGACACCAGGCTGGAGATGGCCCGCGTGCCCCGCTCCATATCGCGCGACATGCCGCCCGTCTGGCGCTCCAGGTGATAGCGCATGCTCAGACTGAACAGATGATCGAACACCTGCAGCGCAATCTTGCGCACCGCGCCTTGCGTCACGCGCGAAAACACCACCTCGCGCAACTCGGTGAACAGCGACACGCTCAGACGAAGCAGGCCATAGGCCACCAGCAGCGCCACCGGCACCACCAGCACCGCACGCGGATCGCCCGGCTTGAGATCGAGCGCATTGACGATGTCTTTCAGCACAATGGGCACGCCGACGTTGGCCACCTTGGCGGCGATCATCATCGCCAGCGCCAACAACACCCGGCCGCGGTATTCCCACAGATAGGGCCAAAGCGCGGAAACCACCGCCCAGCGCGAACGCGCTGCCGTGGCATGGGAGGACGGCTCGGGCAATGCAGGAGAGGATCGGGCGTGCATGGACTAACGGGATTTGGCCAATAGGGGCCGATGAACGATCAGGGCGGAGCAGAGCAGCGCGGGGCACGAACTTCGTGAGCTGCCCCTAAACTTCGCAGCTTGATTATCCGCGCCGCAACGGCGCCCTGCTTGGAGCCCTTCATGACCACCGATCCTCAACTCCCCGACCGCGCGCCCACGCTGCGTACCCAGGCCCGACCTGCCGACGTGAACATGCACGGCGATATTTTCGGGGGCTGGATCATGGCGCAGGTGGACATCGCCGGGGGTATCGCTGCGGCCTGGCGTGCCAAGGGGCGGGTGGCGACCGTGGCGGTCAAGGAGTTTGTGTTCAAGCAGCCGGTGCTGGTGGGCGACGTGCTGTCGTTTTTCACCGAAATCGACCATGTGGGTCACACGTCGGTCACCGTGCGGGTAGAGGTCTATGCCCAGCGCACGCCATCGAACGTCGAGGTCATCAAAGTGACCGAGGCGCTGTTGACCTATGTCGCCGTGGGCGAAGACCGCCGCCCAAGGCCAGTCGATCAGCCGGTCGAGCGGCCATAATCGCCCGAAGTCTCACCGCGGCTCCAAAAACAACAAGGCCGCCTTCAGGTTCCCCCAGGCGGCCTTGTGGCTGGAAAAAGCCGATTTACTTGCTTTCGCCTTCGGCAGCAGCCGCACCTTCTGCGCCCTCTTCACCCACCCCACCCGGCGGCGGGCTGACGGTCACGACCGCAGGATTGTCCACCCCGTGCGTGAGCACCGACACGCCCTTGGGCAGCTTGAGATCGTTGACGTGCACGCTCTGGTGCAGAACCAATTCGCTCAGATCGACTTCGATGAACTCGGGCAGTTCGGACGGCAGGCAAGACACTTCCACTTCGGTCATCACATGGTTGACCAGGCCGTGGCTGAGCTTGACCGCAGGCGAATTTTCCGCGCCGGTGAAGTGCAGCGGTACCTTCATGGAAATCTTGTGTCCGGCGTCCACACGCTGGAAATCCACGTGCAGCACCAGTTGCTTGAAGGGGTGCATCTGGTAATCACGCAGCAGCACCTGGCTGGATTTGCCGGCAATTTCCAGCTGCAGCACAGAGGAGTGGAACTGCTCTTTTTTCAACGCGTGATACAGCGCGTTGTGATCGAGTTCGATCATCTGGGGCGCTTGCTCGCCACCGTAAATAATGCCGGGGGTCTTCCCGGCGCGACGCAGGCGGCGGCTCGCACCGGTACCCTGCAAACTACGTTCGAATGCGACGACTTTCATGTCGACTCCTGAAAAAGGGGACTCGCCCCGTGGTGAACGGCGCCTGCGACCAGCGCCGTGACAGCCTGCCGGAACATCCGACAGGTACAAAATCACAACAGCGTCAGAACAAGGTTTCCTGCTCGTTGAACAACTGCAGCACCGACCCGCCGTAGGCAATGCGCTGCAGCGTCTGCGCGATAAGCGGGGCGGCGGAGAGCTGGCGAACCTTGCCGCATTCGCGCGCTTCCTGGCGCAGCGGGATGGTGTTGGTCACGACCAGTTCGTCGATAGCGCTGCTTTGAAGACGCTGAATCGCCGGGCCCGACAGCACGGGGTGCGTGCAGTACGCCATGACGCGCTTGGCGCCGCGCGCCTTGAGCACCTCGGCCGCCTTGGTCAGCGTACCGGCGGTATCGACCATGTCGTCCATGATGATGCAGTTGCGTCCGTCGATCTCGCCGATGACGTTCATCACTTCCGAGACATTCGGCTTGGGACGGCGTTTGTCGATGATGGCCAGATCGCAGTCCATCAATTTGGCGAGCGCGCGGGCGCGCACCACACCGCCGATATCGGGCGAGACCACGATGAGGTCGCTGTAATTCTTTTCGCGCAGGTCGGAGAGCAGAATCGGCGAGGCGTAGATGTTGTCGACCGGAATGTCGAAAAACCCTTGCACCTGATCGGCATGCAAGTCCATGGTGACCACGCGCGCCACGCCTGCGGCCTGCAGCATATTGGCCACGACCTTGGCGGTAATGGGCACGCGCGCTGAGCGCGGACGCCGGTCTTGCCGCGCATAGCCGAAATAGGGAATGACCGCCGTGATGCGCTCGGCCGAAGCGCGCTTGAGCGCATCGACCATGATGAGCAGTTCCATCAGGTTGTCATTGGTCGGCGCGCAGGTGGACTGAACGATGAACACCTCTCGGGCGCGCACGTTTTGCTGAATCTCGACGGTCACTTCACCGTCGGAGAACCGCCCGATATAGGCCTGACCGAGGCCAATGCCGAGTTGTTCCGCAACTTCCTGGGCAAGCGCCGGATTGGCATTGCCGGTGAACAGGATGAAGTCCGCCGGATTCGGTGTCATGGTGGAGTGTTGCGCTTATTCAGTGCGCCTGAAGTGCCGGAACTTTTGTTCTCTCCGGCAGAGCCCGCGGTCTGCAGCGCCGCAAGCGAAACGCTTTCAAAAATCGTGGCTGGGGAGGAAGGACTCGAACCCTCGAATGCCGGAATCAAAATCCGGTGCCTTAACCAACTTGGCGACTCCCCAACTTCATTCACCACCATCGACGATGGCAAATGATAAAAAACTGTCTGTCAAAATCTACTGCACTACGGCAGCGCAAGCTAGGCATTATGCGTCAATCCAATCGCACAACGGATGCTCGCGCAAACCCTCGCACAACCGGCCCTGCCAACCCTCAGGCAACAAGTCCGGCAAACCACCCAACACCTCATCAGACGGCCCGTGCCTGCTCGGCAAACCAGATCGATCTGACGCACCGATCAAAGCAAAAACTGCGCTGCCGGAACCCGTCATTCGCGCGTCGAAAAGCAACTCAGAACGCAACGTCGGCGAGTGTGCTGCCAGCGGCCCCATCAACGCAGTACGCAAAATCTGCAACGCCTGAGTCACCTCAGGCTCCAGCGCCTCGGCGCCGGGCTGCAAATCGTTTCTGCCCCAGACAGGGCAAAGACTGCTTTGCTGATCGACTTGTTGACAGTTTTTGCTCTGACTTTTCTGGTGCCGATTTTTCTGCCGCCCGTCTGACGCGAAAAATTCGCCCAGCCATTCAGCAAAGCCTGCTATTGTTTCTTCGGGTTTTTTGGTTGTCAAGTCAAGGGTGGAAAACACCGCACGTGTGGACAGGCCGCGTGCCGGATGCACCACAGCAAAACTGGGCGTGGGCAGATCGATTGGCTGCAACTGCTCGCCGACGCCCTCGGCCCAGGCGTTGCGGCCGTAGATGAAAATCGGCACGTCGGCGCCGAGTTGCAAGGCGAGTTGCATCAGTTTGGCGCGCGGCAGATCGAGGCGCCAGAGACGGTTGAGGCCGATCAGTACCGTGGCAGCATCGGAACTTCCGCCGCCGAGCCCGGCCTGTTGCGGAATGCACTTGCGCAGATGGATATAGACGCCGCTTTCGCACTGCGTCGCCTGTTGGAGCAGGCGGGCGGCGCGCACGCAAAGGTCGTCTTGCGGCAGTTCGTCAGCGCCGATGCGGCGGATGAGGCCATCGTCACGCTGGATCAGATCGAGCGTGTCGCACCAATCGATGAACTGAAAGACCGTCTGCAGGGTGTGATAGCCGTCTGGGCGCTTGCCGGTGACGTGCAAAAACCAGTTGATTTTCGCCGGGGCGGGCAGATTGAACAAGGCACGCATGAATCAAGCGCCGCAGCGCCTCAGGGAGCGGTTTGCGGCGCTGCCGTTGCGGATTCGATCGCTATGCGCAGCTCCGCCGGGTCGCCCGCCAGGCGTTGCGCCTTGAGAAGCGCGAGCTGGCCGTCACGCCAAGTGGGCTGCACCTTCCAGCCCAGTTGCTCGAAACCGCCGTCCGTCAGGGTTTGCGAAGGCAGGCTGGCAGCCGGTCGCCCCCGCACCCAATCCTGCAACGCAGCCTGCGGCAAGGCCACGCCCAGTGCGGCGCGGGTCATGTCGTCGAAAGAGGCGAAATGCTGCGTCTGTCGGCCGTTATCCAGGCTGGCTTGACCGGAACTCCATTGCGCCTTGGCCAGCATTTGACCCAGCGGGGAAAAGACTTCGAACTCGCCGGAAACGGCCCCGCGCAACACCAACCGGAAACCGCCGTAAAGCGCCTTTTGCGCATCGGGCTGACCGCTGACGAGTGACAGCCGCCCTGCCAGCGCGAGCGTATTGGCAGGCTCGGACGACTGCGGCAGTTGGGGCGTGGCGCAGCCGCCAAGGGCCATCGCGATCACCCCAACGACAACCCCTGCAAAGAGGCGACGCCGCATCAGAATGTCACACCGTATTTGCGCAGCACCGCCTGCACCACAGTGTCGTGCGGCGCGCGCTCGATGGCCTCGTGCCAGATGGCGCGCGCCCGGTCGCGCTGGCCGAGCTGCCACAGCACCTCGCCCAGATGCGCGCCGATTTCCGGATCGGGCCGCGCGTCATACGCCTGCTGCAGCAAATCGAGCGCCTGATCGTTGTGGCCCATTTTGTGTTCGACCCAGCCCATGCTGTCAAGCACGAAGGGATTGCCGGGCGAGAGTTCCAGCGCGCGGGCGACGAGCTTGCGCGCTTCGGGCAACTGCTCGCCACGGTCGGCGAGGGTGTAGCCCAGCGCGTTGTAGGCCGGTTGGGACTCGGGGTCGAGCGCAATGGCCCTTCGCAGCATCTGCAGCATGTCTTTGATGTGCCCGCTTTTGTCGGCCATCATCGAGGCTTCGTACAGCAGATCGACATCGTTGGGAGTCTGCTTGAGACCGGACTGCAGCAGCTTGTAAGACGCATCGAAGCGCCCGGCCTCGCGCAACACCTGCGCCCGCGCCAGCAGCCGGTCTTTGCGCTGCGCCTCGGTCGCATCGGGCAAGGTTTCCGCCAGCTTGAGGGCGTCGTTCACCTTGCCCTGCTGCACCAGAATGGCCGCGCGGTTGCTGAGCACGGCAAGGTGGTTGCTGGCATCTGGCTCGATCTGATCGAGCCAGCGGTTGGCCTGATCCAGATCGCCCAGTTTGCGCGAAGCCTCCGCCAGCGCGATGTAAGCCGGGGTCAGCACGGGCGGCTCGGCCTGGGCGCGCGCCAGCCGCAGATAGGTTTGCAACGAGACCACCGCGCGCGCGGGCTGGCCGAATTCAGTCTGCAGGCTGCCCAATATCAGCCAGGCCGGGGCGAGATCAGGCGCATCGACCACCAGTTTTTCGAGCGCGTTCAGCGTAATGCCGTCGCGCTGCTGGGCCAGCGCGGCCTGCGCCCAGGCCAGACGCAGGCCGCTGTCTTTGGGCTGGGCTGCAGAAAATTTCTGCATCGCGCCGTCAGCTGCCTGCGGGTTGACGGTGTAGAGCTGCAGCAGCAGCGCCGCAGCCGGGGCCAGACCCGGGTTGAGCGTCAGGGCATGCAGCGCATCGGCGAAGCCCCCCTTCTGGTCTCCGGCGCGCGCGCGCAACAAACCCAGCACCACATCGGTCTGCGCGAATTGCCGCTGCCCGGCCAGCGCAGTGCGCATCATCGACAGCGTGGCGGCGGCATCGCTCGCCTGAGCGGCCAGGGGCAGCAGATCGGCAATGGCTTGCCCGCGCTGCGGTTCGGGGGTGTTGGCCAGGTCTTGGGCGATGGCCGAGCCAGCCTCGCTGGTTTTCCCCATGAGCAAAAGCAGTTGCACGACCCAGGCGCTGGCCTCTCGTGAACCGGGCATGGCTTTGCGCCAGGCCTGAGCGGCTGCGAGCGCCTTGTCGGGCGCGCCTGCGCGCAGGGCGATTTCCGCCGCGCGTCGGTAGAGCGGCTCGGAATCCAGCTCCTTCGCCGCCTTGAGCAACTCGGTGTAGGCCACGCCGGGATGCCCGGTATTGGCCGCAATCTCTCCAGCCAGAATGGCAAAGACTTGCCGCGCGGTTTCCTGCGCGCTGGCCCGAACGGCCGACTGCTGTGCATAGGCTGCAATAGGCACAGCGGTGAGAGCCGGAAACAACAGGGCCGACACAAGAACGGCAGCGCGCATGGGAGTCCTGAAAGTCTGAATAGAACGCCGTATCTGCACCAGCAGACAGGGCCGAGAATCGTGCGGATTGTAGAAGTCTGC
This sequence comes from Thiomonas sp. SCN 64-16, assembly GCF_001725585.1. Taxonomy (NCBI): domain Bacteria; kingdom Pseudomonadati; phylum Pseudomonadota; class Betaproteobacteria; order Burkholderiales; genus Thiomonas; species Thiomonas sp. SCN 64-16. The sequence goes on from NZ_MEGQ01000003.1 coordinate 87,049, forward strand.
CATTTCCCCCTGCGGCACAATGCCGACATGCCCGAACTGCCCGAAGTCGAAGTCACCCGCCAGGGTCTGGAACCCGCCTTGCTCGGCGCCCGCCTGACCGGCCTGCGCCTGGGCAAACCGCTGCGCTGGCCGTTGAACATCGACCCGCAAACGCTGGTCGGGCTGCGCATCAAAGCGCTTGAGCGGCGCGGCAAATATCTGCTGCTGCGACTGTCGCAGACCGCCGCCGCGCCGAACTCCGCCGGCGTGCTGATCGTGCATCTGGGCATGTCGGGTTCTTTGCGCTGGACACCGGCCGCGCAAGCGCCCGCCCCGCTGTCGCCGCACGAGCATGTGGAATGGCTGACCGACCGCGGGGTGCTGCGCCTGCGCGATCCGCGCCGCTTCGGCGCGGTGCTCTGGCACGCGGGTGACGAAGTGCAGCGCCATCCCCTGCTGCGCGTGCTCGGGCCCGAGCCGCTGGGCGCCGAATTCGATGGCACCACGCTCAGCCGCGCTCTGGCCGGACGCAAGGCGGCGATCAAGCCGCTGCTGCTGTCGCAGCACATCGTCGCCGGAATTGGCAATATCTACGCTTGCGAGGCCCTGTTTCGTGCGCAGATCGACCCGCGCACACCAGCTTCGCATCTGCGCCCCGTCCATTGCGATCGCCTGGCCGCGGCGGTGCGCGAAACCTTGCAACAGGCGGTAGCGCTGGGCGGCAGCAGCCTGCGCGACTTTGCCCACAGCGATGGCGAACTGGGGTACTTTCAAATGCAGGCGCTGGTTTACGGCCGAGTCGGGCAGCCTTGTCGCGTCTGCGCCACGTCCATCCGGCAGATCGTGCAGGGGCAGCGCAGTACCTATTTCTGCCCCAAGTGCCAAAAAATTCTCAAAGCCAAGCCCAAGGCGGGGATACGCTGATCGAAATTCAGAGTGCGCTGTGTTTTACTTTTACTCAGTTAATCCAAGCGCCCCAAGCGATGAATCCGCACGTCGAAGCCCCCATCCTCACCGCCGGTCTGTTTGACTACGCCGAATGGCGCGCCGAAGCGCTACAGCGCGTCAAAGCGCTGCTGACCTGGCTCGAAGAGAGCGGGCTCGATCTCGAACAGGCACGGCCGCTGCTGCAGCGGCAGATCCACCGGCTCGACAACGACCGCATGACCCTGGCCTTCGTTGCCGAGTTCTCGCGCGGCAAGTCCGAGTTGATCAACGCCATCTTTTTCAGCGGACACGGCCAGCGCATCCTGCCCGCCGGAGCCGGGCGCACCACCATGTGCCCGATGGAACTGTTCTCCGACCCCGCGCAGCCCCGCGGCCTGCGGCTGCTGCCCATCGAAACCCGCTTGCAATCGCAGACCCTGGCGCAATGGAAATCGAGCCCGCAGGTCTGGACGCATTTCGAGCTGCCCTCCCAGGATGCGCAGGGGTTGGCGCAGGCGCTCACCCATTTGTCCGACACCCAGCGCGTACCGCTGGAGCGTGCCCAAGACTTGGGCTTCTTCCATGATGCCGAAGACCTGGCGCAGCTCAATACCGACGCCCAGGGCGAAGTCGAAATTCCGCTATGGCGTCACGCGCTGGTCAACTTTGCCCATCCGCTGCTCGATCAGGGCCTGAGCATTCTCGACACGCCGGGGCTCAACGCCGTGGGCGCCGAGCCCGAGCTGACCCTCTCGCTCATCCCCTCGGCCAACGCCGTGGTCTTCGTGCTCGGCGCCGACACCGGGGTGACGCGCAGCGATCTGGAAATCTGGAACCGCCACATCGCGACCACCAGCGGCGCGCAAACCCTGGTGGCGCTCAACAAGGTCGATGCGCTGTGGGATCCGCTGCTCACCGCGCCGCAAATCGCCGCCAGCATCGACCATCAGGTGCAGACCACCGCGCAAACGCTGCGTCTGCCGCCCGAGCGGGTGTTTCCCGTCTCGGCGCACAAAGCCCTGCTGGCGCGCATTCAGGGTGACGGCCCGCTGCTCACCCGCTCGGGCCTGGGCGCGCTGGAAAACGCGCTCAATCGCGCGGCTAATATCGACCGTCGCAGCCTGCTCGACGGCGCCGTGCGCGATGCGGTCGGGCAGGTGCAGTCCGAACTTTTGCAGCAACTGCGCAAGCAACTGCACGAGGCCCAGGGACAGCTCGACGAACTGCAGGGACTGCGCGGCAAGAATGCCAATATGGTGGTGCTCATGCTGCAGCGCTTGGCCGCAGAGCGCCAAGAGTTCGACGCCGGCATGGCGCAGGTGCTGGCGCTGCGTGCCGTCAACAACCGCATGCTCGAGCAGTTGCGCGAGCGCTTCGCCGCCAAGTCGGTGCTGCACGATCTGGAGCAGCTTGAGTCGCGCATGGGCGGCGCGCTGCTGAAAGTCGGCGTAAAGGGCGAACTCGCCCGCATCGGCGCCGATCTGCGCAAACGGCTGGTGGATGCCGAAACGCAGATCGAAGAAATCCGCCAGATGCTCGCCGCCGCCTTCACCCGCGCCAATAGCGAATTCGGCTTCACCGTCACCGCGCCGCGTGTGCTGCGTCTCAGCGGGTTGATGCAGGAGTTCGACCGGGTGGTCAATGCCTACACCGAGCATCTCTCCGGCGTGAACTGGCTCAAACTGCAGAACAACGCTTACACCCTGCGCACCTTGCGCACCCTGTCGTCGCGGGTGCGCGATCTGTTCGAGCGCGCCCTGCGCGATATCGAAAACTGGGACCGCTCAGCCATCGCCCAGCTCGACAGTCAGGTGCGCGAGCGCAAAAAGCAACTCAACCGGCGCCTGGCCACGCTGCAACGCATCGAAGACACCAAAGACAGCCTGCACGACCGCATTGACGAATTGCAAAAGCAAATCGCCCAGATCGACGTGCTGCAACGCGGGCTGAACGATCAGATTCGTCGCTTGATCGCCGCGTAAACGCTCGCCGCAAAGGGCTGGCACAATGCGGCGCTCCATTCGCTTGAGCGCCGCTGCGCCGCAGTGTCGATCTGCCCACCGTGCCCGATTCAGCCGCCGCCTTCACAGCGCCAACCCTGCCGCATTTCGCCAGCCGCCTGGTGCAGTGGCAGCGCCAGCATGGGCGGCACGACCTGCCCTGGCAGGTGCGCGACCCCTACCGGGTCTGGCTGTCGGAGATCATGCTGCAGCAGACGCAGGTCGCCACAGTCATCGATTACTACGCGCGTTTCACGACCCTGTTTCCCACGGTGCAGGCGCTCGCCGCGGCGGCTGAAGATGCCGTGCTCGCCGCCTGGAGCGGGCTGGGCTACTACCAGCGCGCCCGCAATCTGCACCGGTGCGCGCAGATCGTGGTTCAAACGCATGGCGGCGCGTTCCCGCAAACGGCGGAAAGCCTTGCCGCGCTGCCGGGCATCGGCCCCTCCACGGCGTCGGCGATTGCCGCGTTCTGCTTCGACGAGCGCGCCGCCATTCTCGACGGCAATGTGCAGCGCGTGCTCTGCCGCAGTCACGGCATCGACGATCCGGTTCCCGCCACGGCCACCACGCGCAAGCTCTGGTCGCTCGCGCGCAGCCTGCTGCCCGAGGCACAAGACATCGCCGCCTACACGCAGGGGCTGATGGATCTGGGCGCCACCGTGTGCAGGCCGCGCCAGCCTGCCTGCACCGAATGTCCTTTTGCCACGGATTGCCGCGCTCATTTGGCGGGCGATCCGCAGCACCTGCCCGTGCGCAAGGCGGCGCGCAAAAGTCGCCCGCAGCGCAGCACCGTCATGCTTTGGTTGCGCAACTCGCCGGACGGTCTTTGCTGGCTGGAAAAGCGCCCGCAACTGGGCCTCTGGCCAGGCCTGTGGAGCCTGCCGCAATTCGATGCCCCCGAGCAGGCGCAGCAGTTCGCCGCGCAGATCGGGCCGGTGATCGGCCAGCGAGAACTGGCGCCGTTTCGCCATGCGTTCACCCATTTCGAGCTGACCGTGCGCCCCTTGCTCGTCGACGTTCAAGCCCAGCCCAGGGCCGCAGAGCCACAAGGCCAGTGGCTCGATCTTGAACAGGCCGCGCGGCTGGGGCTGCCCGCGCCCGTGCGCAGCCTGTTGCTGCGGCAAGTTCCGCCCGCTGACGCTCCGCCCCCAGCCGTGCTGCGCAAATGAACGGAGCAGACGACATCACCTTGTTCGGCGTCGATTTCAGCAGTGCGCCCAGTCGGCGAAAACCCATAGTGATCGCGCGGGGGCGGCTGGCTCAAGACGCATCGCACACCGTGATCCTGCAGGACTTCAACCGGCTCGACACCCTGGCGTCGTTCGGTCAGTGGCTGCAGACGCCCGGCCCCTGGATCGGCGCCTTCGACCTGCCTTTCGGCCTGCCGCGCGAGTTGATCGACACCCTGCGCTGGCCCGGCCATCGGCAAGACGAAGCCCCGCTGCCTTGGGAACGGTTGATCTCGCATCTGCGCCACCAGAGCCGCGCGCAACTGCGCGAAGTCTTCCGCAGCTTTTGTGCCGCCCGCCCGGCTGGAGCGAAATTCGCCCACCGCGCCTGCGATCTGCCTGCGGGGTCTTCGCCGTCGATGAAATGGGTGAATCCGCCCGTCGCGTGGATGCTGCACGCGGGAGTGCCTTTGCTGCTCGATGCAGGGGTCACGCTGCCGGGTCTGCGTGGTGGCGATCCGCTGCGCGTGGCGCTCGAAGCCTATCCGGGCCATGCCGCCCGCGCCGTTCTGGGGCGGCGCAGTTATAAAAGTGACGACCCCGCGAAGCAGACCGCCGAACGCGAAGCCGCACGCGACTTGCTGCTGGCGTCGATGGAAAGCGGGCGTCACCCGCTGGGCATCCGACTGCAGTGCACCGATGAGCAACGCAAGCCCATGCAGCTCGACGCGCGCGGCGACGCGCTGGACGCTGCGCTCTGCCTGATGCAGGCCGCGTGGGCCTGCATCAGGCGGCATGAAGGCTATGGACTTCCGCACGCCATCGACCCGGTCGAAGGATGGATCGTCAGCGTGCCTCAGCCCTGAGCCGCGACAACCCCCTGCGCCGCAAAAATCAGACGATGGCTAGGTGCCCGGTATCGCTGCCGATGTCGGCGTTGCGCGCGCGCTTGCTGTCGAGCTTGATGCGCAGCCGCAGGTCATTGACCGAATCGGCGTTGCGCAGCGCGTCTTCGTAACTGATCTTCTCGGCATCGAACAACTCGAACAAGGCCTGGTCGAAGGTCTGCATGCCCATCTCGCGCGACCGCCGCATCACATCCTTGATCTCGGTGAGCTTGCCTTCGAAGATCTGATCGGCGATCAGCGGCGAGTTGATCATGACCTCCACCGCGGCCACGCGCCCCTTGCCGGTTTGCAGCGGCACCAGCCGCTGCGACACCAGCGCGCGCAGATTGAGCGACAAGTCCATCAGCAGTTGCGCGCGCCGTTCTTCGGGGAAGAAGTTGATGATGCGGTCGAGCGCCTGGTTGGCATTGTTGGCGTGCAGCGTGGCCAGCACCAGGTGGCCGGTCTCGGAAAAAACCACCGCGTGCTCCATGGTCTCGCGGTCGCGGATTTCGCCCATCAGAATGACGTCGGGCGCCTGACGCAGGGTGTTCTTGAGCGCCGCCTCCCAGCTGTCGGTGTCGAGCCCGACTTCACGCTGGGTCACGATGCAGTTCTTGTGCGGATGCACGAACTCGATGGGATCTTCCACCGTGATGATGTGGCCGTGCGAATTTTCGTTGCGGAAATCGAGCATGGCGGCCATCGAGGTCGATTTGCCCGAACCCGTGGCGCCGACAAAAATGATGAGCCCGCGCTTGTTCATCGCCAGCGTCTTGAGCACTTGCGGCAATCCCAGGCTGTCGATGGAGGGCAAGTCTTGCGGGATCTGCCGCAGCACGATGCCCACCTTGCCCTGCTGGATGAAGGCATTGCAGCGAAAGCGCGTGAGGCCCGCGGGAGAAATCGCGAAATTGCATTCCTTGGTGCGCTCGAACTCGGCCGACTGTTTGTCGTTCATGATCGAGCGCGCCAGCGCCAGCGTGTGCTGGCTGGTGAGCGCCTGCGACGACAGCTTGGAGACTGCGCCATCGACCTTGATGGCCGGCGGAAAGTCGGCCGTGAGAAACAGGTCCGAGCCGCCCCGGCTGATCATCAGCTTGAGCAGATCGTTGATGAATTTGGAAGCCTGATCACGATCCATACGCCCCCCCGCGCTTGTTCAGGTTTTGAATACGGTGGTTCATGCCGCAAGCCGCGCGCATCAACCGCCAGGCGAAGTCGCGGCGACCCGCGCACTGAGCTTGCGCAGACGCAGCGACAGGCGGCGCGCCAGCGAGCCGATGAGACGGCAGGCCGCGGCCGGGTCTTGCGCAATCATGCGGTCGAGATCGCCAGCTTCGAGCACCGCAATCTCGCTGTCGGTCAGCGTGGTGCAGTACGACCAGCGCGGCGCGGCGTCAACCAGCGACATCTCGCCCAGCATGCTGCCTGCGCGCACTTCGGTCAGGCGCAGTCTGTCGCCCCAGGGTTGCATGCGATCGACCGCCACCGCGCCTCGCAGCAGCACCACCATGAAGCTGCCGGTCTCGCCCTGCGCGATGAGGTCGGCTCCCGCCTTGACGGTGTAGAAATGAAAGTACTTGATGCAGCGCTCTTTGTCCGACTGGGTCAGCCCTGCCATGTATTTGTCTTGCTGCCAGAGTTCGAGCAGGCGCTGGCCGCCGGCGCTGCGCGACAGCTTGGTCACGCCGATCTCGGCCGAGCGCTGCGACCAGTCGACCACAGACTCCAGGCTGGAGACTTCCGCGTCATGGAAGCCGGTGGTGAAAAACTGAGACTCGGGCGCATCGTCCACCCCGTCTTTGCGCGAACCGGCGCGGAGTTTGTCGAATAGTTTCATGGCCTGCTGGGTGCGAGTGGGAATATTGGGAGAGTGCGGATTGCGCCGGTGGCGCGACTGGGCTCTCAGGCGCCAGGGAAGTTTTCGGGCTGTTTGGCCTTGGTGCGTGCTTCGGTGGCGGAGATCATGTTGCGCTTGACCAGATCGGCCAGATTCTGGTCGAGGGTCTGCATGCCGAAAGACTGGCTGGTCTGGATCATGGAATACATCTGCGCAATCTTGTTTTCGCGAATGAGGTTGCGGATGGCCGGCGTGCCGATCATGATTTCGTGCGCGGCCACCCGGCCCGAGCCGTCTTTTTTCTTGCACAGCGTCTGCGAAATCACGCCCACCAGCGCTTCCGACAGCATGGCGCGCACCATTTCCTTTTCTTCCGCCGGGAACACGTCGACGATACGGTCGATGGTCTTGGGTGCCGACGAGGTGTGCAGGGTGGCGAACACCAGGTGGCCGGTTTCGGAAGCGGTAAGCGCTAAGCGGATGGTTTCGAGGTCGCGCATTTCGCCCACCAGAATCGCGTCCGGGTCTTCGCGCAGCGCCGAGCGCAGCGCGTTGGAAAAGCTCAGGGTATGCGGGCCGACTTCGCGCTGATTGATCAGCGCCTTCTTCGATTGGTGGACGAATTCGATCGGGTCTTCGATGGTGAGAATGTGGCCGTACTCGGTCTCGTTGTAATGATTGATCATCGCCGCCAGGGTGGTGGACTTGCCCGAACCCGTCGGCCCGGTCACCAGCACCAGACCGCGCGGCTTGAGCGCCAGATCGGCGAAAATTTTCGGCGCGTTGAGATCGTCGAGGGTGAGCACCTTGCTCGGAATGGTGCGGAACACCGCGCCCGCGCCGCGCGCCTGGTTGAAGGCATTGACGCGAAAACGCGCCAGGGAGGGAATCTCGAAGGAAAAATCGACCTCGAGAAACTCTTCGTAGTGCTTGCGCTGCGAATCGCTCATGATGTCGTACACCATGGCGTGCACCGCCTTGTGGTCGAGCGGCTCGACATTGATGCGCCGCACGTCGCCATGCACGCGAATCATCGGCGGCAGACCCGCCGAGAGGTGCAGATCGGAGGCGTCGTTCTTGACGCTGAATGCGAGCAGTTGTGTGATGTCCAAGCGATGTCTCCCCCGAGCAAGCTTGTGCGTGACGGTGCGTCCGCCGCGCGGCTATCGAATGGGCTATCTTAAGGTCAGAACCACGGTTTCCCGCAATTCGGCGGGCTGACCCGGGTGGAATTGTTGTATCGATCCAGATTTTGTCGGCCCATGTCCCTCGCCTCCCCTCTTGTCTCTCCTCTCGCCCACCCTCTGTCCGCAGTGCGCCAGCGCATCGCACAAGCCGCCGCAGCAGCCGGGCGCGATCCGCACTCTGTCGCCCTGCTGGCGGTGTCCAAAACCTTTCCCGCAGAAGACATCGCCCGCGCCGCCGCACTCGGGCAAACCGCCTTCGGCGAGAACTATGTGCAGGAAGCGGTGGACAAGATCGCCGCGCTGCGCCCGGACTGGCCCGCGCTGCAATGGCATTTCATCGGGCCGCTGCAAAGCAACAAGACCCGCGATGTCGCCGAACATTTCGACTGGGTGCACAGCATCGACCGCCTCAAGCTGGCCCAGCGTCTGAGCGACCAGCGGCCCGAAGAATTGGATCCGCTGCAGGTCTGCATCCAGGTCAATGTGGATGGCGAGACCACCAAGAGCGGCGTGCGCCCGGAAGACGCCTCGGCGCTGGCCGCGGCTGTGGCCGCGCTGCCCCGACTGCGTCTGCGCGGGTTGATGTGCATACCCGAGCCCAGAGCCGACGCCGCAGCACGACGCGCGCCCTTCGCCCGGCTGCGCGAGCTGCGCGACGCCATCGCCGCCGAGCACGGTCTGACGCTCGACACCCTGTCGATGGGCATGAGCGCCGATCTTGAAGCGGCGGTTCTGGAAGGCGCCACCATCGTGCGGGTGGGCTCGGCGATTTTCGGTGCGCGCCCTGCTTTGGGCGCCAAGGCCTGATGAGCAACCCCGAGGCCAATTTGTCCCGGCGCGCCTGGGTGAACGGCCGGGTGCAGGGTGTGTCGTTCCGCGCCGCAACCCGCGCCAGAGCGCTGTCGCTGGGGCTGCGAGGGCAGGCCGTCAACCTGCAGGATGGCCGGGTGGAAGTGTGGATTTGCGGTGATGCGCGGGCGGTGCAAGCCCTGCTCGAATGGCTGCGGATCGGTCCTCCCGCTGCGCGGGTGGACGCGGTGCAGGTCGAGCCTGCCGACGCCGAAGGCTGCCCCGAAGGTTTTCAGGTGGGTTGATTCTGGCCGATGCGCCGCCCGCGGCCGCTGCGAATCGCATCGGCGAGTTGCTCCAGCACCCTCACCGTGGCCTCCCAGCCGATGCAGCCATCGGTGATGCTCTGCCCGTACTGCAGCGCCGACAGATCCGCCGTGAGCGCCTGCTTGCCCTCGACCAGATGACTCTCCAGCATGATGCCGAGAATGTGGCGGCTGCCTGCGGCGATCTGCGCACCGATCTCGGCCGCCACCTGCGGCTGGCGCCGATAGTCGCTTCGGCTGTTGGCATGGCTGCAGTCGATCATCACCCGGCCGGGCAGATCGGCCGCCTGCAGCGCAGCCACGGCTGCTTCCACGCTGGCGGCATCGAAATTCGGCCCCGCGTCGCCGCCCCGCAGGATGAGGTGGCAATCGGCATTGCCGGTCGTGGTGATCACCATGGCCCGGCCGTCGAGCGAGATGGAAGGAAAGCGGTGAGATTGCGCCGCCACCACGATGGCGTCCACCGCCGTCTGCAGCTTGCCGCTGGTCGGATTCTTGAATCCCAGCGGGGCCGACAGCGCCGAGGCCATCTGCCGATGCAGCGGGCTTTCGGTGGTGCGCGCGCCGATGGCGCCCCAACTCAGCAACTCGGCGTAGTACTGCGGCGTAACCAGATCGAGAATTTCAGAAGCGGCTGGAACGCCCAGACGCGCGCACTCCACCAGCAGGCCTCTAGCCTTGAGCAAACCCTTGTGAAGGTCGCCGCGGCCATCCAGATCAGGGTCGTAGATCATGCCCTTCCAGCCCAGACGGGTACGCGGCTTCTCGAAATACACCCGCATCACCAGAAACAGGGCATCGTCCAAGCGCGAGGCTACCTCGCGCAGACGCCGCGCGTACTCAATCGCCGCAGCGCTGTCGTGGATGGAGCAAGGCCCGACGACGACCAGCAGCCGGTCGTCATCGCCCCGCACGATGTCGCGCACCGTCTGGCGCGCGCGGGCGACGACCTGCGCCTGGGCCTCGCTGACGGGCACTTCGGCCCGCAATTCGTTCGGCGTGGGCAACAGCTCTTCCCGCGCAATGTGGAGATCGGCAATACGCGTCGACATGAGCATCCTTGGATGAGAAATTCCTAAAAAGCTAGACCAGGCTCCGCAGATCGGGCAGCCCGGCCTTGGCAGCCTGCTGCGCCAGTTGCTGGGCCGCCGCACCGTCTACGCGAACCAGCTCGGCCAGCACCCGCAGCCAGAGCGCGGGCTGCTGCGGCAGCGGCGCGCAGTAGAGCAGGTCGCCGCCACGCTGAACCGCCAGAACCGGAAAGTTGGACGGCTCATAATCGCCCAGCGCATCGGCACAGTCTTCCACGTCGATCCAGGCCCAGCGCACCGCGAGATCGGGCGGCAGTTGGGCCGCCAGCGCGTCGAAGCCTGCACGCCAGTCGCGGCAGATGCCGCACCACTGCGCGCACAGACAGGCGACGAGCAGTGGTTCCATCGCCGGCTGGCGGTTTACCGCAGCGCCTTGAAGCGCAGACGGTGCGGGCGCGCGCCTTCTTCGCCCAGACGACGTTTCTTGTCGGCCTCGTATTCCTGGTAGTTGCCGGAAAAGAACGTCCACTGCGAATCGCCCTCAGCCGCGAGAATGTGGGTGGCGATGCGGTCGAGAAACCAGCGGTCGTGGCTCGACACCATGATGCAGCCCGCGAACTCGAGCAGCGCATCTTCGAGCGCGCGCAGGGTTTCGACGTCGAGGTCGTTGGACGGCTCATCGAGCAGCAGCACATTGCCGCCGGAAATCAGGGTCTTGGCCAGATGCAGCCGCCCGCGCTCCCCGCCGGAGAGCTTGCCCACGATTTTCTGCTGATCGCCGCCCTTGAAATTGAACCGCCCGCAGTAGGCGCGCGAGGGCACCTGGAACTTGCCCACGTTGAGAATGTCCAGCCCGTCGGAAATCGCTTCCCACACCGTCTTGTCGTCGGGCAGCGCCTCGCGGCTCTGGTCTTCGTACACCAGCTTGACCGTGGGGCCGATGACGATCTCGCCCGCATCGGGCTTGTCCTTGCCAGCAATCATGCGAAACAGCGTGGACTTACCCGCGCCGTTGGGGCCGATGACGCCGACGATGGCCCCCGGCGGCAGCTTGAAGCTCAAGTTCTCGATCAACAGCCGCTCGCCATGCGCCTTGCGCACGTTCTTGAACTCGATGACTTCATTGCCCAGGCGATCGGCCACGGGAATGAAAATCTCGTTGGTCTCGTTGCGCTTCTGGTACTCGATGCTGGAGAGCTCTTCGAACCGCGCCATGCGCGCCTTGCTTTTTGACTGGCGCCCTTTCGGGTTTTGCCGCACCCACTCCAATTCCTGCTTCATGGTCTTGAGGTGAGACGCCTCGCTGCGCGACTCCTGCTCCAGCCGGGCTTCCTTCTGCTCCAGCCAGTTGCTGTAATTGCCCTTGAACGGAATGCCTTGGCCACGGTCGAGTTCAAGAATCCACTCGGCCGCGTTGTCGAGGAAATAGCGGTCGTGAGTGACGGCCACCACGGTGCCGGGAAAGCGGTGCAGAAACTGCTCGAGCCAGTCCACGCTCTCGGCGTCGAGGTGGTTGGTCGGCTCATCGAGCAGCAGCATGTCGGGCTTGGAGAGCAGCAGGCGGCACAGCGCCACGCGACGCTTTTCACCGCCCGACAGCGGGCCGACAATCGCATCCCACGCGGGCAGCCGCAGCGCATCGGCGGCGACTTCCATCTGCAGATCGGTGTTGTCGCCCTCGCCCGCGGCAATGATGGCTTCGAGCTGCGCCTGCTCTTCCGCCAGTTTGTCGAAGTCGGCATCGGCGTTGCCGTATTCCACATACACCTCTTCCAGCCGTTTCTTGGCGGCGAGCACACCGCCCAGGCCCTCTTCCACCGCCTCGCGCACGGTCTGCGCCGGATCGAGCTGCGGCTCCTGCGGCAGGTAGCCGATGCGCAAGCCCGCCATCGGCACGGCTTCGCCTTCAATGTCGGTATCCACCCCGGCCATGATCTTGAGCAGGGTCGATTTGCCTGAGCCGTTCAGGCCCAGCACGCCGATCTTGGCGCCGGGGAAAAAACTCAGCGAAACATCCTTGAGAATCTGACGCTTGGGCGGCACGATCTTGCCGACCCGGTTCATGGTGAAAACGTATTGAGCCATCTGTGTTTCAGACCTGTTTGAGGAAAGACTGCGCGCCCGCATCCCATGGGGCAAACCGCTATTGTCGCTGCAAGGCCACGGCCATGACGCGCAGCAGCAAGAATTCCATTACCATACTGCTTAGCGGCCATGTCCAGTCTCCCAGCCGCAGTCACTTTTGACTCCTGCCGAGCCTCTCGGCCCACTCCATCTGTTGCAGACTGGCGCGCTTCTTCAAGCGCGGTGGCAGAGTCCTGGATCGGTTCACACACCGCTCCCGAAAGTTTTTCACATGTCTTTTCAAGATCTGGGCTTGATCGAGCCCCTCGTGCGTGCTGTTGCCGAGCAAGGCTACACCGTACCCACTCCCATTCAACTCCAGGCCATTCCGGTTGTGCTCGCAGGGCATGATCTGCTGGCCGCCGCGCAAACCGGCACCGGCAAAACGGCCGGCTTCACCTTGCCCATGCTGCAGCGCCTGAGCGGCGGCGAACCCGCTCGCAACGCCAAGGGAAAGATCATTCCCCGCGCCCTCATCCTCACTCCCACCCGCGAGCTGGCTGCGCAGGTGCATGAAAACCTCGCCGCCTACGGCCGCCACCTCAAGCTGCACAGCATGGCGATGTATGGCGGCGTGGGCATGCAGCCGCAGATCAACGCCCTGGCGCGCGGCATGGACATCGTCGTGGCCACGCCCGGCCGCCTGCTCGACCACCAAAGCCAGCGCAATATCGACCTGTCCGCGGTGCAAATGCTGGTGCTCGACGAAGCCGACCGCATGCTCGACATGGGCTTCGTCCACGATATGCGCCGCATCGTCGCCCTGCTGCCCAAGCAGCGCCAGAACCTGCTGTTCTCCGCCACCTTCTCTGAAGAGATCAAGCGGCTGGCCGGCGACTTTTTGGTCAACCCGCAACAGGTTGCCGTCGCACGACAGAACGCCACGGCCGATCTGGTCGAACAGATCGTGTTCCCCGTCGACCGCGAACGCAAGCGCGACATGCTGGTTCACCTCATCCGCGAACGCAACTGGCCGCAAACTCTGGTGTTCACCCGCACCAAGCACGGCGCCAATCGCCTGGCCGAACAGCTCGACAAGGACGGCATTGTCGCCACCGGTTTTCACGGCAACAAAACCCAGTCCGCCCGCCTGCGCGCCCTGGCCGACTTCAAGAGCGGCAAGCTGCAGGTGCTCGTCGCTACCGATATCGCCGCGCGCGGCATCGACATCGACCAGCTTCCGGTCGTGGTGAATTACGAACTACCCAACATCCCCGAAGACTACGTGCACCGCATCGGCCGCACCGGCCGTGCGGGCAGCAATGGGCAAGCCATTTCGCTGGTCTGCGTGGACGAACTAGGCTTCCTGCGCGACATCGAAAAGCTAGTGCGCAACCCCATTACGCAAGAAGTCATTCCGGGCTTCGAGCCCGACCCCGACGCCAAGGCGCAGCCCATCGTCATGGGCCGCACTGTACTGCACGGCGGCGAGCGCCGCGGCGGCAAGGGTGGGGGCGGCGCAGGCGGTGGCCAAGGTCAACGCCGCAACGGTGCAAGCGCAGGCAATCGCGGCGCAAGCCGCAACGGCCCCGGTCAGGGCCAGGGACGCGCCCAGACATCCGCCAGCTCCAAGCCGCAAGGCCAGCGCCAATCGGGCAACGGCGGCAACAAACCCTCTGGCGCACCTGCTGCCGCAGGCGGCCTGCCGCCGGAACGCCGTGCCGATTCCTGGCAAAGCACCCCCTGGGTCGAACTCGACCTGCCTCCGCACATGCGCAACGGCCAAGGCAGTGGACGCCGCCCTTCTGGCGGTGGACAAGCTGCTGGCTTCGGCGGTCAGCGCCGCCAGGGCGGGGGTCAGCGCACTCGCTGACGCAGGAATTGCGATCGGGCAATTCCTCGGGACTCGCTCGGTCGCATTTGCGTCGTAGGGGATTTTTCGGGACATAGCATTTCGCGCATCTATCTCGATTCATCGGAGTTTCGCGCATGTTCAAGTCCCCGCTTCATCATCTCAGCGTCATGGCGCTGGTCGAAGGTTCGTCGCTTATCGCTCTGGTGCTGCTGGCCGTGCCGCTGAAGTACGCGGCCGATTGGCCTGCGGGCGTGAAAATCATCGGGCCGATTCACGGCGCGCTGTTCATCTGGGCCACGATCGCACTGGTGGTGACGCTCTCGCGCGGGCAGCTCTCGCCCTTGCGCAGCCTGGGCGTTTTCCTCGCCTCGCTCATTCCGTTTGGCGGACTGTGGTCGCACCGCATGATGCGCCGCCAGCTCGACAAAGCGCCTGCGACAGCAGTCTGAGTGACTGCGCTACTGCAGAGTCAATCGCACCGCCCCGCTGTGGGAGAAGGGAATCTGCAGCATCGTCTGGCCGATCTCGGCTGTCCCCTGAATCACGTAGCGCACCGTGCCGTCCGACGGCAGGGTAGCGATGAGGCTCAGCAGTGTTGCGCTGTCGACCTCGACCTGCACCGGAACCTGCGCCTGCTGCTGCGCTGCGATGGTGACGGGCGCGGTGCTCACGCCCTGCGCCACATCCAGGCCGTTGAACCGGATCTGAAACCGCAGTTTCTGCAGCGGCAGGGCCAGGCTCCCGGTGTTGCGGATATTCAGGGTGAGATCGAGGATGGCGGTTGCGCCTTGCAGGGCGATGCTGTTCACACTGCGAATCGACACCTCCGGCGCCATGGCGGCTTGCTGGGCCTGCGCTTGCGGCGAGGCAAACAAGGCCGCCGCGCACATCAGGGCGGGCAGCAAACCTCGCCAGTTGCTGATCAGCCGTAGCATCATCAATGTCCGGCGAAATCCACCAGGGTGAACAGCGGCAGGCCTGCATCGCGCAGCAGCTTTGAGCCGCCGAGTTCGGGCAGATCGACGATGGCTGCGCCTTCGATCACGCTGGCGCCGAGCTTTTCGAGCAGACGCTTGCCGGCCATCATGGTGCCGCCGGTGGCGATGAGGTCGTCGATGAGCAGCACGCAATCGCCCGGCCGCACCGCGTCGGTGTGAATCTCCACCGTGGCGCTGCCGTATTCCAGCTCATACTCCTCGGACACCGTGTCGAAAGGCAGTTTGCCCTTCTTGCGGATGGGTACGAAGCCGATGTTGAGTTCGTAGGCGATAACGGCGCCGAGAATGAAGCCGCGCGCGTCGATGCCCGCCACCACGTCCGGGCGCAGATCGGGGGCCATATAGCGATGCACGAACTGGTCGATGAGCACGCGGAACACCCGCGGGTTCTGCAGCAGCGGCGTAATGTCGCGGAACTGCACGCCGGGCGACGGCCAGTCGGGCACGGTGCGGATGTGTTGGCGCAGATAGTCGATGACATTCATGGTGATCCGTTCAACAAAGGAAATTCAGGCCGCCGCCTCGTCGCCAAACACGTCGCGGTACGACGCAAACGACGCGCCCGACAGCACGGGAAACAGCACCAGAAGGCCGAGGCCGAACGGCAACATGGCCACGATAGAAATCGGCAGCAGCAAAACGGTAAACAAGGTAATGGGCGCCAGATTGGTGAACCCGGCTCGCACCGACAGCTTGACCGCGTTCCACGGACTGACGCCCCCGAGCGCCACCAGCGTATTGACGAACCAGAACGCCACGCTGAACAGATAGAGCGCCAGCAGAACCAAGAGCAGCAAGGTCATGAGCGAACCCGCCAAGGCGCCCAGACCTGCGGCCATGCCTACGCCGGGGGTCATGACTTTGGCAAACGCGCCAAAGCTGGCCAGCCCCAGGCCGAACATCGCGCCCAGCCCCATCACGATCACCGCGCCGATCACCCCGCCCAGCGCGAGCACCAGCAGGGAGACCAGCAACAGCGGGCCGATGCGGCCGGTCCACCGCTGCGTGGTCGACGACAGCGTGCCTTCATTTTGAGGTTCGACCGGCATGCCTTGCGGCGTGATCGTTCGCGCCTGCGCCGCCCGCTTGCGCAGCAGCGCCGCAAAAATCACGCCGAAAGCCAGCAGCGGCAGGCTCAGCCATTGCGAAAGCAGCCCGCCCATCGGCAACTCGCCCAACAGCCACAGCAGCACGAGCAGCGCCACGGCCAGGCCCAGCCAGGGCAGCGGCGCCTGCATGAAACTGCGCCAGCCATCCATCCACCAGCGCAGGCCGAATGCGGCGGGAACGCGGCGAAACACGGGGTCTGGAACGATGAGATCGGTGGAGGTCATGGCGGGCCGTGGGGAATGAAGACAGCCCATTATCCGACGCCGATTTGAAAGCCTACCGCGCGATATCCTCCAGCCGCCGCTGCGTCACCCGCGGCCCCATGATGACGATGACCAGCGCCACGCCGACCATCGCGGCAGCGATGAAAGTGAACACGCCAACGTCGCCCGAGGTCTTGAGCAGATCGGCGATCACAAAGCCGGTGAACACCGCGCTGATGCGGCTGAACGAATAGACGAAACCCACTGCCCGCGCCCGGATGCGGGTGGGGTAGAGCTCGCTCTGGTAAGCGTGGAAGGCGTAACTCATGATGTTGTTGAAAAACGCCACCGCAATACCGAACACAATGATCGCGGCCGCCCCTTGCGCATGGGCGAACAGCAGGCCAAACAACGCCACGGCCAGCGCGGGCACGGCGATCAACCATTTACGCTCGAAACGGTCGCCGAATGAGGCGCCGATGAGGGACGAAATCGGATAGGCGAAGGCGATGATGAAGGTGTAGAGCAGCGACTTCGGAATGTCCAAGCCCTTGGCGATGAGATAGGTCGGCGCCCAACTGGCAAAGCCGTAGTACCCCACGGTCTGCAGAATATTGAACAGGATGAGCATCACCGTGCGTTTGCGATACACGCCTTCCCACATCTCGCCCCAGCGCGCCTTGACGTGCTCGACATCGCCCACAAAGCCCTTCGGCTCGGGCAGGGGTCGGCCGGTTTCGCGTTCCACCTGCTTTTCAATGCGGCTGAGAATCGCGTCAGCCGCGTGATGACGGCCCTTGTCTTCCAGCCAGCGCGGCGACTCGGGCAGGCGCAGCCGGATGAACCAGATGACGATGGCGCCCAGCGCGCCGATGATGGCCACCCAGCGCCAACCATCGAGCCCCGCGATCTGATGCGGCACCAGCAGCCATCCCAGAAAGGCGACCACCGGCACGGCGCTGAAGGTGATGAACTGGTTCATCGCGAAATACGTGCCCCGCTTGGCCTGCGGCGCCAGTTCCGAGACATAGGTGTCGATGTTGACCATCTCCAGGCCGATCCCGATGGAGGCGATGAAGCGCCAGATGTCGATATTCATCGCGGTCTGCTGAAACGCCATGATGAGGGTGGCGATGCAATACCAGAGCAAGGCCCAGGTATAGACCGCGCGCCGCCCATACCGATCCGACAGCCAGCTTACGAACAGCGTGCCCACCCACAAACCGAGAAACAGGGCCGCAACAAAGCTGGCAATCCCCTGAAAACCGAACAGCCCCTTGGTGGTCGCGGTGAACACCCCGCTTTTGAACAAACCGGGCGCGATATAAGCGGTCAGAAACAGGTCGTAAAACTCGAACAGCCCGCCCAGCGAGAGCAGGATGACCATATTGCGCACGGTCTTCGAGGGAGGCAGGCGGTCGATGCGCGCCGCGATGGTGGGCGCGCCGTGGTGGCCGGGACGGGGGCCTTCAGACGCCTCTGCGCCCAAGGGCGCCGGGATGGTGCTCATGCTTGTCTCCTGTATTTATCCTTCCTCCATGATGGATGGAAAAAACAGGAGACGGGGCGTCGAAATGTGACTTGGGGTGACGTCTTGCTTCAACTGGGCTGCAACACGCTGGCGCCGGGCTGTTTGAGCAGTTGCGCCCATTCCTCGAGCTCGCGCGGCTCGCCGAACAGATAGCCCTGCATGCTTTGCAGGCCCATGCCGTGCAGCGCCTGGGCGCATTCGCGCGTTTCCACGCCCTCGGCGACCACGTTGATCGACAGGCGTCGGGAGATATCGACGAGTCCGCGCACGATTTCTGCGTTGCGCACGTCCTTGGTCACATCCGCCGTGAAGCTGGCCGGAATCTTGATGTCGCTCGGATCGAGGATTTTGAGATATTCGAACGAGGCGTAGCCCTCGCCGAAATCGTCCATCGCCACCCGCACGCCCGACTTGCGCAGCGACTGCACATTGCGCGCCACACTGGGAAACGCTGGGATGGCGCGGCGCTCGGTCACTTCGACCATCAGGCGCTCGGGCGCCCAGGCGTAGCGCTGCAGGGTACTGCTGATGTGCTCGATCAGTGCCGGATCGCCGATCTGATCGGCCTCGATATTGACCGAGATGTAGCCGTTCCAGCCTGTCCAGTTGGACAGCACCCGCGCCTCGGAGATGGCTTCTTCCATCACCCAGAAAAACAGCTCGCTGGTCTGTGCAGGGGTCAGTTGCGGCAGAAACATCAGCGGGGAATGCCGCTTCGGCGCATCTTCCGCGCGCCAGCGGAACAGCACCTCCAGCCCAATGACCTGCCCCGCCGGGAAACTCACCTGCGGTTGATAAACCAGCGCCGGAGCCCCCGCTCCCGCATGTGCGGCAATTTCAGAAAAAACGTCGCGTTCCACAATGAAGGTGCCGCTCAATCGTTGTTGAAGAGTGTTGTTGAAAGGACCAAGCCTGAATATTTCCGGCAGGTTAGCATGGGTTTTGAAACGCTCAAATCCGGACTTACAAATTCCGTGCTCTCTGACAACAACGCGCCCGATCGATGCCAGCGCACGACACCATGACCTCCTCTGCCTCACCTCGCTCCCGTACCACCGCCCTAGTCCAAGCCCCTCCCGACAGCTCGCAGACCGGCCCGAGCTACCGGGTATCGGTTGCCTATGCACTCGCGCACCAGTTTTTGGTCGAGCTCGACCTGCCCCACCCTGAGCCAGCGGGGCAGGAGTTCTGGCTCCCGGTCTGGATTCCCGGCAGCTATCTGGTGCGCGAATTCGCCCGCCATATCTTGCAGCTGCAGGCTTGGTGCGGCGACAAACCCATCGCACTACACAAAATCGCCAAGAACCGCTGGCGCGCCGCTCCGTGCAACGGGCCGCTACGGCTGCGCTACCGGGTGTATGCCTTCGATCTCTCGGTACGCACCGCCTACCTCGATATTCAGCGCGGCTTTTTCAACGCCAGCAGCCTGCTGCTCGCAGCCGCTGGACGCGAGCAACAGCCGCACACCGTCACCCTCGCCTGCCCCGACTTCGCGCCGCACTGGACAGTGGCCACCACCTTGCCCGCGCTTGAATGCGACACCCATGGCTTCGGCAGCCGACGCGCGGCAAACTACGACGCGCTAATCGACCATCCCGTTGAAATGGGCGAACTGCTGCGGCTGGAGTTCAGTGCGGGCGGGGCCCCGCATGCCATGGTCATCGCCCAAGGCAATCGGCCGCACGACACCGTGGATACCCGGCGGCTGGCGCGCGACCTCAAGCGCATCTGCAGTTCGCAGATCGCCCTGTTCGAGCCCCGCAGCAAGCGCGCACCGTTTGCCGAGTACCTGTTCATGGTCGCACCGACCGCCGAGGGCTACGGCGGGCTGGAACATGCCGACAGCACCGCTCTGATGTGCGCCCGCCGCAGCCTGCCGCACCCGCGCCTGCAAGACACCGACAGCGCCCATAGCGCCCACAGCGACTATCGCGACTTTCTCGGTCTGTGCAGCCACGAATACTTCCACGCCTGGAACGTCAAGCGCATCAAGCCGCAGGCCTTCACGCCCTACGACCTTCAAGCCGAAAACCCCACTACCCTGCTGTGGCTGTTCGAGGGCTTCACCGCGTATTACGACGATCTGATGGTGTTGCGCGCGGGACTGATCACGCCGCAGCAATACCTCGACGGTCTGGCCCGCACCCTCGGCGCGGTGCTGCGCACGCCCGGGCGCCAGGTTCAAAGCGTGGCCGAGGCCAGCTTCGATGCCTGGACCAAGTATTACCGTCCCGATGAAAACACCGCCAACGCCACGGTGAGCTACTACCAGCTCGGCGCGCTGGTCGCCTTGTCCATCGACCTGCGGCTGCGCCGCGAAAGCGCGGCCACGCTGGACGACGTGATGCGTCTGCTGTGGACGCGCTATGGCCGTGCCGACGCGCCGCTGCGCGCCGAAGGCGTGGCCGAAGACGCGATGCCCGCGCTGCTCAAGGAAGTGAGCGACCTCGACTGGCGCGCCTTCTTCCGTCGCCATGTTCACGGCACTGAACTGCCCCCGGTCAAGACACAGTTCGCTGATTTCGGCATTCAATGGGCCTCGCAAGAAGACACTCCGCTCGACGCGCTGGGGCTGGCCGCGCAGGAACAGGCGGGCGGCTGGCTGAGCGTGCAGCGCGTGCGCAACGGCGGCTGGGCCGAACGCGCCGGGCTGGCCGCTGGCGATCTGCTGCTCACGCTGGACGGCGAGCGGGCGCGCAAAGCCGTGATCGAGCGCCGCCATGCACAGGCCCGAGCGGGCGATGTGTGGCGTCTCACCTGGCTGCGGCAAGACCTGGAGCAGCACAGCGAAACGCCTTGGTTTGCGCTGCCCGACAGCCGCGTGCAGCTGCGCCTGACCGACAAACCGCACCCCGCGCAGCGCCAACGTCTGAGCGCCTGGATGGGCGCCGCACTGTGACGCACAATGCTCTAAAACCCAGAATTTCCATTAGGCGAGGCTTCGCCCTACACGGGCGCTGGCGGGCGGATTGGGGCGTCTTTACCCCCGCGCTTCGCGCCCATAGCTTCGGCTATGAGCTTGTCGCGCCGGGCCAAATCCATCCCCAATCCGCCGCACCATCATCCCGTGTCCTAATGGAAAATCTGAGTTAAACGCCCCTTTAGGAGATGCCCATGGAGACCCCTGACGACGCTGTCGTCCTCACCGAAACCCGAGGCCGCGTCGGCCTCATCACCCTCAATCGCCCCAAGCAACTCAACGCCCTGAACGACGCCCTGATGGACGCGCTAGGCGCCGCGCTGAAAGCGTTTGACGCGGATTCGGCCATCGGCTGCATGGTCGTCACCGGCAGCGACAAGGCTTTCGCCGCCGGGGCCGACATCACCGCCATGGCGAAGAAGACCTTTCCCGCCAGCTACGCGGAGGACTTCATCACCCGCAACTGGGAAGCGATGATGCAGATTCGCAAGCCGGTGATTGCGGCGGTGCGCGGCTTCGCGCTGGGCGGGGGCTGCGAGCTGGCGATGATGTGCGATCTCATCGTGGCCGCCGACAACGCCCAGTTCGGCCAGCCCGAAATCAAGCTCGGCATCATTCCCGGCGCCGGCGGCACCCAGCGGCTGACGCGCGCCGTGGGCAAAGCCAAGGCCATGGATCTGATCCTCACCGGCCGGATGATGGACGCGCATGAGGCCGAGCGCAGCGGCCTGGTCGCGCGGGTCGTGCCGCTGCAGCAAACGCTGGATGAGGCCGTGGCGATGGCCGAAACCATTTCCAGCTTCTCGCAGCCTTCGGTGCTCATGGCCAAGGAGAGCGTGAACCGCGCGTTTGAATCGTCGCTGTCCGAAGGTTTGCGTTTCGAGCGTCGGCTGTTTCAGTCGCTGTTCGCTACGGCCGACCAGAAGGAGGGTATGGCGGCTTTCCTGGAAAAACGAAAACCGCTTTTCACGAACAAATGATGCGCTATACTGCGCGGCTTGTTTGCGTGTTGGCGCTTTAGCTCAGTCGGTTAGAGCGACGGAATCATAATCCGCAGGTCCGGGGTTCGAGTCCCTGAAGCGCCACCATAGTTTTCCAGCCCACATCGTTTTTTTCGTAGGCTTCTCGTTTGCACCCTTCGCGCCGAATTCGTGGGCGCTGATCCAAGCCCATGCGTTGCTGCCTGGGCTTTTTTGTTTTGCGCGCCCTGCGAACCGCTGAACCGTTGTTTGTCCAAGGAGTCGGCCATGAAACTTCAACCGTTGCTGCGTCGGATGACCCTTGGGGCGGCGCTGTGTCTGGGCAGCCTGGGCGCGGCTCACGCGCAGATGAACTACCCGATGGGCAGCCTGCAGGGCCTAGCGACGTTTGGCGCGTTTCCGAACGTCAGCATCAACTGCACCGATTACACCCTCGGCCCAGGCGCGCGGGTGATCAGCCCACAGAACCGCATCATTCCCCGCAATCAGCTCAACGGGCTACAGGCCCCGGTGGTGTTTCAGACCGACGCGATGGGCAATGTGTTTCGCGTGTGGCTGGTGAGCGATTCCACGGCCAGCCAGCTTCAGTTGCCCAAGGCACCGGGGCAGTGCGGGCTGTTTTTCAGCAATTGACGGACGCTTCCATCGTGACAAAAAAGGTCTTTATCAAGACGTTCGGCTGCCAGATGAACGAGTACGACTCGGCCAAGATGGCCGACGTGCTCGGCGCGGCTGAAGGCTATGAACCCGTGGCAACGCCGCAGGAAGCCGATCTCATTTTGCTCAACACCTGCTCCATTCGCGAAAAGGCGCAGGAAAAAGTGTTCAGCGATCTGGGGCGCCTGCGCGAGCTCAAGGCCGACAAGCCAAGTCTGCTGATCGGCGTGGGCGGCTGTGTGGCAAGCCAGGAAGGCGAGGCCATCGTCAAGCGCGCGCCTTATGTCGATCTGGTGTTTGGCCCGCAAACGCTGCACCGGCTGCCGCAGCTCATTGCGCAGCGCCAGGCGCTCGGGCGCGCGCAGGTCGACATCAGCTTTCCGGAAATCGAAAAATTCGACCACCTGCCGCCCGCACGGGTGGAGGGCCCAAGCGCCTTCGTCTCCATCATGGAAGGCTGCAGCAAGTATTGCAGCTATTGCGTGGTGCCCTACACCCGCGGCGAGGAAGTCTCTCGGCCCTTGGTCGACGTGCTCACCGAGGTGGCCGAGTTGGCCTCGCTGGGCGTGCGCGAAGTGACGCTGCTGGGCCAGAACGTCAACGCCTGGCTAGGCTCGGGAGAGGGCGAAGATTTCGCCTTTCTGCTGGAATGCGTGGCCGAGATCGACGGCATCGAACGCATCCGCTACACCACCAGCCATCCGAAGGAATTCACCCAGCGGCTGATCGATGCCTACGGCCGTATCCCCAAACTGGTCAACCATGTGCACCTGCCGGTGCAGCATGGCAGCGACCGCATTCTGGCAGCGATGAAGCGCGGCTATACCGCGCTGGAGTTCAAGAGCATCGTGCGGCGGCTGCGCGCGGTGCGCCCCGATATCTGCATCGGTTCCGACTTCATCGTCGGCTTTCCGGGCGAGACCGAGGCCGACTTCGCGCAGCTGATGAAGCTGATCGAGGACATGCAGTTCGACGCCAGCTTCAGTTTCATTTTCAGCCCGCGCCCCGGCACCCCGGCGGCCAATCTGGCGGATGACACCCCGGCCGACGTCAAGCTCAAGCGGCTGCAGGTCTTGCAGACGCAGATCGAGATGCAGGCTTCGGCCATCAGCGCCGCCATGGTGGACACGGAACAGGCCGTGCTCATCGAAGGGCCGAGCAAGAAAGATCCCTCGGAACTGCAGGGCCGCACCGAAAACAACCGCATCGTGCACCTGAAGGCCAACGCGCGCTTGATCGGCCAGATCGTGCCGGTGCGCATCACCACGGCCTACCCGCACTCGCTGCGCGGCGAGGTGTGCATGGCTGAAGCGGATCAGGCCGCAGCGGTCTGATTCGCTTCAGCCTGTGCGCTCTACTTGATCATCAGGCGCAAGCTGTCCCAAGCGCGGCCGAACAGACCCGCTTCGGGCACGGCCTTGATGACCTCCAGCGGATAGACCGCCAGCGGCTTGCCGCTCATGCTGACGTCGAGTTGGCCGACGCGTTGCCCGGCCTGCAGCGGCGCCACCAGCGGGTCGGGTCGCACCACCTTGGTCTGAAGGTCTTTGCCCATGCCGCGCGGCACCGAGATGACCACCGGCACCGAGGAGCCCAGTTCCACTTTGTTATCCACGCCCTTCCAGACTGGCGCAGTCAGTACCGGCTTGCCGGGCGAGGCCAACACGATGTCGTCGAAGTTCTGATAGGCCCAGTTGAGCAGCACCTGACTCTCATCGCCGCGGGCCCGCTCGGTGGGCGTACCCATCACCACGGTGAGCAGGCGGCGCGGGCCGTTGGGAAATTGGCGCAGCGCCGAGGTAATCATGCAATAACCCGCCTCGGAGGTGTAACCCGTTTTCATGCCGTCCACGGAAGGATCGGTGAACAGCAGGCTGACGCGGTTGGGCTGGGTGATGTGGTTGTAGGTGAATTCCTTGACCTTGAAATAGCGCGCGTAATCGGCCGGAAAGTCGCGGATGATGTGGGTGGCGATGATGGAGAGGTCATACGCCGTGGTGTGGTGGCCGGGGTCGGGCAGGCCCGTCGGGTCCATGAAATGCGTGCCCTTAAGGCCCCACTGCTGCGCCTGGCGGTTCATCATGGCGACGAAGGCGCTCACCGAGCCGCCCACCGTCTGCGCCAGCGTCATCGCGGCGTCATTGCCCGATTGCACGATCATGCCCAGCAGCAGGTCGTTGACCGACACCGGCACGCGCGGGTCGATGAACATGCGCGAGCCGCCGGTCTGCCAAGCCTCTTTCGATTCGGTCACCATCTGGTTGAGCTTGATGGTGCCTTCTTTCAAGGCCTTGAAGGTCAAGTAAGCCGTCATCAGCTTGGTCAGCGAAGCCGGTGCCTCCTGAGCGTGGGCGTCGTGCTCGGCGAGGATCTGCCCACTGGTCAGATCGACCACCAACCAAGCCCGCGCATCGAGCTTGGGCGGCGGCACGGTGGCCAGCATGGCCTGCATCGGCGTGAGGGGAGCGGCTGCGGCACTCGGGGCCGGAGTCGTTGCGGCGGGAGCTGCCGCTGGAGTGGGGGCGGCCTGCGCCAAAGGCGACAGCGCGAGCAGACAGGCCGCGCTGCAGGCGGCGACAAACGATTGAACGGACATAGGCGAATCCTGAGACTCAAAACAGAAAACCGACACCCTAGCAGCCTGAGGGCGTGACAGGGGTGACGAAGTTTTGCCGCGCACTCTCGATGTCGCGGCAGAGGGTCAGAGCGCGGGGCGGCGAGAAGGTTCGCAAGAACGAAAAAACAAAGGCGCGTTTCAGACGCGCGTGCTGCTGGCCTCAGGGGTTTTGTGCCCCATGCCACTGACAGACCCACTCGCGCAGGGGCAGCAGCAGGCCGTGGAAAAAATGCCCCGCGCCCGGAAACACGACCACGGGCAACTGCTGCGGCCGCGCCCAATCGAGCACGCCGGACAGCGGCACCACATCGTCTTGCTCACCATGCAGCACCAGCACGCGCTGTGCGAGCGGTGGAGCGTTGGTCGGCTTGATCTGCGGCACGTCGAAACGGGTGACGGCCGTGCCCACCAAAGTGAGATGCTGCAAGGTGACGCCCCGCTGCTGCAAGGCCAGCGCACACCGCGCGGCGACGGCGGCGCCAAAGGAAAATCCGGCCAGCGCCAAGGGCGGGGTCTCGCGCTCAAGCCCAGCTTGCTGCGCGACCTGAGGAATGAAGTCGTCGAACACGGCAAGCAGGTCGGCGGTCTCGCCCACGCCGTGGTCAAACACTCCGGCCGTGTCGCCCACGCCGCGAAAGTTGGGCCGTACCGCCAAGAAACCGAGTTGCAGCCAGGCGCGGGCCAGGGTCTGCGCCACCTTGTTGTCGAGCGTGCCGCCAAACAGAGGATGAGGGTGCGCCACCAGCGCCAGCCCGCGGGGTGGCCCCTCGGGCGCATCGACCGCCACTTCGATCGCCCCCGCCGGGCCCTTCACCAGCAGCTTGCGGGTCTGCGCGTTCATTTGCATCAGCCCGGATTACTGATCCGCGTCGGGCGCGTCGGGCGCTTCAGGGAGATCGGGCAGACGCAGGCGCTCCACCACCTCGCCACGCAGCAGATGGCTTTGGACGATGTCATCGATGTCGCTCTGATCGACATAGGTGTACCAGACGCCCTCGGGATAGACCACGCAGACCGGCCCCTCCTCGCAGCGATCGAGGCACCCCGCCCGGTTGACGCGCACCTTGCCCGCACCCGCCAGCCCCAGCGTCTTGACGGCTGATTTGCAGTGCTCGAATGCAGCCTCCGCCCCGCTGGCGGCGCAGCAAGGCCGTGTGGCGCTGGCGTCGCGCTGGTTCAGACAGAAAAAAATGTGGTGTTTGTAATAGTTCATGATTAACCCAGATTGTCGTGGCGAACGGGCCGCAACGCTCGCGCCATCAAATAGATCAGGGCGGCGAACGGCCATAACCAACTCAGCCACTGCGGCAAACCATACAGCCGGATGAACAGACCTTGGCTCCAGGCCTGCAGATTCAGCGCGTAATACGGCCCCGGCCCCGACCCATTGATCCACCCCAGCGCCAGCGCCAGACTGAGCGCGCCGACCGCAGCGCCCCATCGCGGCGGCAGATACGACAGCGGCAAGCCGATCATCAACCCCAGCGCCACACTGCGCAGGGTGGGCACGGTCGCCCAGGCCAAGGCGTGTTCAGGGCCGAAACTCAAGGCGGCCGACACGCTGACGGCCAGCAGGCCAGCGAAGGTCAGTGCCAGCGCCAGCCTCAGCCGGGGCGCGCCTGGCCGCAACAGCGCCGCAAGCAGCAAAAGCGAACCGGCGAGCATGGCCGCAGTGATGCTGCTCTGGCGCAGCCCGCTCATCGGCGCAAAATCCGGCAATCGCAGGCCGCTGTTGACAAACCACGCCGACAGAATGCGCCAGGTATCGGTATCGAGCGCAGGCTGCAACAGGGTCGGCCCGATCTGCCCGGTGCCGAACAGCACGGCGGCGGGCCAAAGCAGCGCCAGCGGCCATAGCGCCAACAGCAGCAAGCCATAGCCCACATGAGGCGCAAACCAGCGTTCCCGCCACAGCCGCAGTAGCGCCGCGAGCCGCAGCCGCGGCAGCAGCCAAACGCAGATCGCGGCGCCCAGCAGACCGCCTAGCGAATTGGTCAGCCAGTCGAGGTTGGACGACACGCGCATGGGCAGAAAAGCCTGCGAAGCTTCCATGCCGAAAGACACGCTGCTGGCCAACGCGCTGGCCGCCAGCCACGATGCCCAGCGCGGCCAGCGTGCCGACAGATTGCGGGCGATGAGATAGCCCAGCGGCAGATAGCCGCCGACATTGATCAGCAAGTCGCTGAAGGTGATGTAGCGCGGCAGCGGCGCGAGCACGAAATCAAACGGCATCAGCCCCTGCCAGCGCCATCCCGAAAAGGGATAGAGGCTGGCATAGACGATCAGCAGCACATAGCCCGCCAGCGCATAACGCATGAAGCGGGAAACGGGGCGCGCACTGTGCGCAGGGCGATGCGGCGAAGGCATGAGACAACATGAACGCCAGCAAACGGCGCGCCCGTAAAACCGTCAGAACGGCTTGATGACCACCAGCGGAATGATGATGAAAAGAATGATGGTGGGAATTTCGTTAAACCAGCGATACCACTTGTGGCTGCGGGTATTGGTTCCCTGCTCGAACTGGCGCAAGATGCGCTTGCACCAGAACATATAGATCACCAGCAGCACGACCAGGGTGACCTTGGTGTGAATCCAGCCGTTGCCCGGGCCGCGCAGGCCGATGCCGTAATACAGCCACAGCACCAGGCCGAGAATGATGGCCGGCCACATCAGGATGTGGGTGAAGCGGTAGAGTTTGCGGCCCATCATCAGCAGACGCTCGCGCTCGGCTGTGCTGTCAGCGGGCACCATGGCCAGGTTGACGAAAATGCGCGGCAGGTAGAACAGCCCGGCGTACCACGCGATCACAAAAATTATGTGCCAGGTCAGCACCCACTGAAAAGCCATCTTGAACTCCCTTTCGCAGATAGAGTCGCAGTGTAAAAGAGCCTTGGCGCAAGCTTGTTGCCAGGGGACAAACGAATATTGCGGGCAAAAAAATCCCCGGCAGTGCTGGCCAGGGATTCAAGCCTTGAAACAAGGCCCCGCTCAGGGAGGAGAAGCGGGGGATGGCACATCTTGCAACGCACCATCCAGTTGAAAAAGATAGCATTGCCCACATCAAGTTCCACGCCATGACAAACCAAAGATGAAAAACTTTGTGAACCTGCCCGGATTTCCCGGCACCCGCATGCGGCGTTTGCGCCGTGACGACTTCAGCCGCCGTCTGGTGCGCGAGCACCGACTGGCAGCGGACGATCTGATCTACCCGGTGTTCATCCTCGATGGCGAGAACCAGCGCCAGAGCGTGGCGTCGATGCCCGGCGTGGAGCGTTTGAGTGTCGATCTGCTGCTGCCGGTGGCCGAGGAATGCGTGAAACTGGGCATTCCGGTGCTGGCGCTGTTCCCGGTGATCGATCCCAAGCTCAAGACGCCTGACGGCATCGAGGCCGCCAACCCCGACGGACTGGTGCCCCGAGCGGTGCGCGCGCTCAAAGCGGCGTTTCCACAGCTCGGTGTGCTCACCGATGTGGCGCTCGACCCCTACACCTCGCACGGCCAGGACGGTCTGCTCGACGACACCGGCTACATCATGAACGAGCCCACCGTGGCCATGCTGGTGAAGCAGGCGCTGGCGCAGGCCGCCGCCGGAGTGGACATCGTCGCCCCAAGCGACATGATGGACGGCCGCATCGGCGCGATCCGCCAGGCGCTGGAGGCCGACAGCCATATTCACACCCGCATCATGGCCTACAGCGCCAAGTACGCCAGCGCGTTCTACGGCCCTTTCCGCGACGCTGTGGGCTCGGCCGCCAACCTCGGCAAGGCCGACAAAAAGGTCTATCAGATGGACCCGGGCAACTCCGACGAAGCCCTGCGCGAAGTGGCGCTCGACATCGCCGAAGGCGCCGACATGGTGATGGTCAAACCGGGCATGCCGTATCTCGACATCGTGCGCCGGGTGAAGGACGAATTTCACATGCCGACCTTCGCCTATCAGGTCAGCGGCGAATACGCCATGCTCAAGGCAGCCGCGCAAAATGGCTGGCTCGACCATGACGCGGTGATGATGGAAAGCCTGCTGGCATTCAAACGCGCGGGGGCCGACGGCATCCTCACCTATTTCGCCGTCGAGGCGGCGCGCAAGTTGCGGCAAGGCTGAGCGCCCGGAGCCGCGCCATGAAAGTCCGAGTCTGGGATTTGCCGCTGCGCCTGTTTCACTGGGCGCTGGCCGCCTGCGTGACCGTTTCCATCGTCACCGGGCTGATCGGCGGCAACGCCATGCAGTACCACTACTGGAGCGGTTACACCTTGATTGCGCTGCTGGTGTTCCGGCTGGTGTGGGGCGTGGTGGGCAGCCGTCACGCGCGGTTCTGGAACTTCGTGCACGGGCCGCGCGACATTTGGCGCTATGTGCGCGGCGACGATCCGCGGCCCGAACATCTGCGCGTCGGCCACAACCCGCTGGGCAGCCTGTCGGTACTGGCGCTGCTCACCGTGGTCGCGCTGCAGGTCATCAGCGGACTATTTGCGAATGACGAAATTTTCAACCAAGGCCCGCTGGCCAATTATGTGAGCGACCGCACCAGCGCGATTTTCACCTTCTATCACACCACCATCGGCCAGCCTCTGATCTACGCCCTCGTCGGCCTGCACCTCGCGGCCATTGCCTATTACGCCATTTTCAAACGCGAAAACCTGGTGCGCCCCATGCTGACGGGCGATATCGACACCGTGGCCGGCGTGACGCCCGCGCGCGACACCTGGGGGCTGCGCCTACTGGCGCTGCTCATCGTGGCGGCCGGTGGCGTGCTGGCGTGGTGGGTTTCCACCCTGGGTAGCGTGGGCGGCTATTGAAGTCATCGATTGAGCGGCCAGCGCCCGATGACGTCGTAACGCCCCGTGCCCAGCACGGAGTGCACCAGCGCGAAGCCGCGAACCGTCCAGTGCAGCGGCGGGAATGTGATCGGCGGCTGCGTAGCCTGCGCGCGCCGCGCCAGCGTGACATGCGGTGCGAAGGCGCGGGCATCGAACGGCAGACCGCGCTGGCCGACCTGCTCCGCCAGCGCGGCGCGCAGCGACAGCAATTCCGCCGGGGGCTGCGACGGCGTGAGGTGCGCGATGCCGCCGTGGCGCCACACCGCTGCCCGGTCGAGCGTGAGCGCGAAATCGGCCCAGTTGCGCGCGACCCGTTCGCCCACCTCCAGCAGCGTCGTCACCCGGTCTGCGGGCACCCCCTCCATGAACAACACGGTGAGATGCAGTTTGGTCGCAGCCGCCGGTCGCGCGGGCGGCGCCCACTGCCAAAACGTCTGATGCTCGGCGATATGTCGGCGCAACGCCTGCCCCGGCCAGAGCGCGAAAAACAGCCGCAGCGCAGCGGGTGGCTCAGACGGGGGTTCGAGCGGCCTGTCAATCATGGAGCATGACCTGTCTGAATGGGGGAATAGCGGCTTGCGCTAAGTTTCGTTTCTACATGCTATTGAACGTCCTGCCATGCCAAGCCGCCACGCCCCTACCCCGCCGTCTTCGTCTCCAGATGCCACCCGCAGGCGTCTGAATCTCGCCCTCGGCCTGGCCGCAGGCGGGCCGCTCTGGCTCGGGAGTCTGGCGGCGCAGGCCGCCGCCTTGCCGCCGCTGCCGCGCTACACCCAGCCGGTCGAGGCCCATTCACCGCTGGTCGGCCGCATTCTGCAAAGCGGTCAGCAATTCATCGCCCCGCAACAACTGGTCAGTGACTGCGGACGGGCCGCTCTCTGCATGCTGGGCGAGCAGCACGATCACCCCGATCATCACGCGGTGCAGGCCTGGATCATTACCGCCCTGGCCCAGCGCGGCGATTTGGCCGCCGTCGCCCTGGAAATGGCGGATGCCGGACAGCGTTTCGACGGCCCGCGCGACACGCCTGAAGCCGTGGTGCGCGGGCGGCTGCAATGGAACGACACCGGTTGGCCGTGGACGCTGTATGCCGCGCCGGTGATGGCCGCGGTGCGCGCCGGGGTGGCGGTGGTCGGCGTCAACCTGCCGCAAGCCGCGATGCGCCCCGCCATGCAGCAGGCCCGTTGGGACGCCAGTGTGCCGCCTGCGGTGCGCCAGCGCATTCTCGACGACGTGGCCGAAAGCCACTGCGGCCTGCTGCCCGCCTCGCAGCTGCCGGCGATGGCACGCATCCAGTTCGCCCGCGACGACAGCATGGCCGCGCACAGCCTGGCGCTGGCGCGGCCGGGCAAGACCGTGGTGCTGCTCACAGGCAGCTTCCACGCCAACCGCACTCTCGGCATCGCGCTGCATCTGGCAGCGCATGCGGCGCAGACCCCGCCGGGGGTGGCGCAGCCGCTTGCAGTGTTCAGCCTGCTGCTGCAAGGCCTGGCGCCCGATACGCAGGCCGAGCTCCCAGCGGGCTATGACGCGGTGTGGTTCACCCCCGGCACCCCGCCGATCGACCACTGCGCCGAACTGCGGCGAATGATGCAGGGCGAGAAGCCATCGGGACAGCCAAAACCCTAAAACGTCTTGCGGCGCAGCGTTTGCCGCCGGGTCAGGCCCGCCGCTGCACCGCCTGCATGATGCCTTGCAACAAGGCCACCGGGCTGGGCGGACAGCCGGGCACGGTGACATCCACCGGCAGCACCTCGGCCACCCGGCCACAGACCGCATAACCCTCGCAGTGAATACCGCAACCCGCAGCGCAATCGCCTGCGGCGACCACCAGCCGGGGCTCGGGCATGGCGTCATAGGTGCGGCGCAGCGCCAGCTCCATATGGCGCGACACCGGGCCGGTGACGAGCAGCAGGTCGGCGTGGCGCGGGCTGGCGACGAAATGCACCCCCAGACCTTCGAGGTTGTAGTAGGGATTGGACAGGGCGTTGATCTCCAGTTCGCAGCCGTTGCACGAACCGGCATCGACCACGCGGATGGCCAGCGCCCGCCCGATCAGATGCAACAGATCAGCCGAAATGCGCTGCACTTCGGCGTCGGTCGGCGCTGGCAAGGACGAGATTTGCGGAGCCTCGCTGATGCGGCCCACGCGGGCGATTTGTCGCAGGGTCTTCCACATGGCGGCCTCAGAGATCGTGTCCGGAATAGGACAGATTGAAGGATTTGTTGATCAGCGGAAAGTCGGGGACGATATCGCCGATCACCGCCCATTCGATGGCCGGCCAGTTCTGCCACGACGGATCGTGCGGGTGGCAGCGGGCGATGCGCCCCTGCGCGTCGGTCTCCAGCGCGATGCATTGCGGCCCGCGCCAGCCCTCCACCAGCCCCAGCGCCAGACCGGGGGCCACGGTTTGCGGCCAATCTGCCCGCACGCTGCCGCCGGGCAGGCTGGCCAGCAGGTCGCCGCACAGCCGCAGGCTGGTGAACACTTCGGCAAATCGCACCGCCACGCGCGCGCCGACGTCGCCCTCCTGCGCCTGCGCCGCCTCCACGCCCAGCGCGGCGTAGGGCGCAAAGCCCGCAGCGGTGCGCAAATCCAGCGCCTGCCCGCTGGCGCGCCCGGCCAAGCCGATCATGCCCAGCCGCGCCGCCAGCTCGGGCAAGACCCGGCCCGTGGTCTTGAAGCGGTCTTGCAGACCTTCGTGCTGATCCAGGATGTCCTTGAGCCGCCGCACTTCCCCGCCGAGCAACACCCCCTGATTGTGAAGCATGGCCACGGCGTCGGCGTCCAGATCGAGCCCCACGCCGCCGGGCTGCACCGCGTCCATCGGATAGCGTGCGCCGAACGCCCGCGCGTTGAGGCGCAACACGTCCTCCTTCAAGCGGCCGAACTGCGCCAGCGCAAAGCCGAAGCCGCCGTCGTTGGCAATGGCGCCGATGTCGCCCAGATGATTGGCCAGGCGCTCGCGTTCAAGCAGCAACGCGCGCAGATGAAGCGCGCGCGGCGGCGGCTGCACCCCGGCCAGCGTCTCGCAGGCCATGCAATACGCCCAGGCGTTGGCCACGGCGCTGTCACCGCTCAGCCGCGCAGCCAGGCGCACGCCGTCGTGCAGCGTCATGCCTTCGAAGCGCTTTTCCACCCCCTTGTGGGTGAAACCAAAGCGTTCTTCCAGCCGCAGAATTTTTTCGCCGACGATGGAAAAGCGCCACTGCCCCGGCTCGATCACCCCAGCGTGCACCGGCCCGACCGCCACTTCGTGCACGCCGTCGCCATCGACCGGGACGAAGGCGTAGTGTTCGGCCTGCGGCTGGCCGCAGGGCGCCGGCGGCAGGGCGGCATCGTGCCGCAGCGGATGGACGTCGGCGCTCCAGGCGGTGTGACGCAGCCAGGGACGCGGGTCCATGCCCTGCGCCTGCACCCCCAGCAGGTCGCGCAGGGCGCGCTGCAGTCGGTCGGCCACGGGAAACTCGGCGTGCATTCCAGGGTAATGCGTCACCCCCGGAGCCAGATCGAGCTGCAGCAGCGACAAGCCCTGCTCCTCCAGCCAGCAGGCATACAGCGACATGCCGCCAGACGACGCATCGCGCGCGTCTTTGCCCCACAGGGTGAGCAGCCGAGCGCCGCGCGCGGCGGCAGCCTGAATCTGGGCGGACCAGCCCAGCGCATCCACGCGGTGGTGTTCGACGGGAAGAATGGCGCAGCGAGCTTGCATGGCTCAACCCCCGATCATCGCCGCTGCGGTGTGCCACCAGGACACCAAGAATTGCGGCATCCACAGCCCGAGCAGCAACACCAGCGCCAGATGCACAAACACCGGCACCATATTGGGCGCATGCGAGAGTTCACGCAGGTTGCTGCGGCCAAACACCATACCCTGCCCACGCAAAAACAAGGCGCCGAAGGCCACACCCAGCCCGAGCAGCAAAATGGGCGTGGCCCAGGGCTGCTGCTGCATCGCCGTAGTGAGGATGAGAAATTCACTGGCGAACACGGAAAACGGCGGCATGCCCGCGATCGCCAGCACGCCGATCATCAAACCCCAGCCGAGCGCGGGCGATTGCTCGCGCAGCCCCTGGATGTCGTCGATGCGCTGGCTGTGCGCTTTTTGCGACGCGTGGCCGGTGGTGTAGAAAATGGCGCTTTTGGTCAGCGCGTGGCCGGTCATGTGCAGCAGCGCAGCGAAGTTGGCCAGCGGCCCGCCCATGCCGAAGGCAAAGGTGATGATGCCCATGTGTTCGATGGAGGAGTAGGCGAACATGCGCTTGACGTCCTTTTGCCGCCACAGCAGGAACGCGCCGACCAGCACCGAGAACAGGCCGAAAGCCATGAGCACCTGCCCCGGCCATGCGGCGTGCAAGCTGCCCTCGACCAGCACCTTGCTACGCATGACCGCATACAGCGCCACATTGAGCAACAAGCCCGACAGCACCGCCGACACCGGCGTGGGCCCCTCGGCGTGCGCATCGGGCAGCCAGCTGTGCAAAGGAGCTAAGCCGACCTTGGTGCCGTAGCCCACCAGCAAAAAGACGAAGGCGATGCCGATGATGCCCGGCTCCAGCCGGCCTTTGACCGCATCGAGCTGTGTCCACAGCAACGCATTCATGCCGGCGTGGCCCAGCACTCGCTCCGCAGCGAAATACAGCAGCACGGTGCCGAACAGCGCCAGCGCGATACCCACGCCACACAGGATGAAGTATTTCCACGCCGCCTCCAGGCTGGCCTTGGTGCGGTAGAGCGAAACCAGCAGCACGGTGGTCAGCGTGGCCGCCTCCATCGCTACCCAGAGCAGGCCGAGATTGTTGGTGGTCAGCGCCAGCAGCATGGTGAACATGAAGGCCTGGTACATGCTGTGATAGAGCCGCAGACGCGCCGCGGTCAGTCGCCCGCGGTCTTGCTCGATGCGCATATAGGGCCGGGAAAACGCCGCCGTGGTCATGCCGACAAAGGCAGTGAGCGTCACCAGAAACACATTGAACGGATCGATGAAAAACTGCTCGGCAAACACCAGCATCGGCCCCTGAAAAATGACCCGCGCCGTCAACACGCAGGCGGCGACGAAGGTGGCGGCGCTGAAGGCCAGATTGATCCAGGGCGCGAAGCCGCGCTGGCCGACGAGGGCCAGCACCGCAGCGCCGAGCAGGGGGATCGCGAGGACGATGAGCAGTTCCATTCAGTCCTCTTTGAGTGATTCCATGTTTTGCAGATCCAGGCTGTCGAACTGTTCCCGAATCTGGAAAAAGAAAATTCCCAGGATGAACACGCCGACCAGCACGTCCAGGCCGATGCCCAGTTCCACCACCATGGGCATGCCCTGCGTGGCGCTAGTGGCCGCGAACAGCAGGCCATTTTCCATGGCCAGAAAACCCACCACTTGCGCCACAGCCTTGCGCCGCACGATCATCATCAGGAAAGCCAGCAGCACCAGCGCCAGCGCGATGCCCAGGGTGCCGCGCATGGCCTCGCCCGCGAAGCGGGAAATGGGCTGCGCCAGAACAAAAGAAAAAATCACCAGCACGATGCCGATGAGCTGCAGGGTGGGAATGTTCACCAGGGTTTCGGTATCCCATTCGGCGTGCAGGCGGCGGATCAGCTTGTGCAGCACCAACGGCAGCACGATGACCTTGAGCAGCAGGGTGAGCGCGGCAGACTGATAGAGCTCGGCATCGCCCGTCGAGTAGGCCACCACGACGGTGCTGGCCACGAGCAAAGCACCCTGGGCCGCGAACAGATTGACCAGATTGACCACCCGGCGCTGCGCCAGCATGGCGAAAGACAGCAGCAACAGCAAGGCGGCGATCAGGTGAATGAGCTGGGTGCTCAGCGGCAGAGCGGGCAGACCGGAAACGGACAACGCAGCGGCTGAAGACGCAGACGAAACCGCAGACGAAGCCGCTGACGACGCGGCCGAGAAGGCCGCGGCTGCGGAGGCGGAAACGAGCGGAGCGAGAACGGTCATGGCATCAAGCTCAATGCGAAAGCATCAGCCGCACCAGCAGGCCGAGCACGGCGAGCAAAAATGCGGTGCCGAGAAATTCGGGGTCGCGGAAGATGCGCAGCTTGGCGCTGAGGGTTTCGATCAGCGCGATGCCGAAACCGGCGGCCGCCAGCTTGAGCAGCAGCGGCGGCAGCGCGGCCAGCAGCCACATCACGCCGTCGGCGTGGTTCGCCATACCCCAGGGCAGAAACAGCGCGAAGCCGATGCAGACATAGTTGAACAGCTTGAGACTGCTGGCCCACTCCACCAGCGCCAGATGCCGCGCGGAATATTCAAGCACCATGGCCTCGTGGATCATGGTGAGTTCCAGATGGGTGGTGGGGTTGTCCACCGGAATGCGCGCGTTCTCGGCTAGCAGCACCATGATGAAGGCCACGGCGGCGAACGCCAGACTGGCGTGCAGCGCCAGGTGCTGCGATTGCAGGTATTCGGCAATCGTCGGCAACAGGGTGCTGCCCGAGATCAGCGACGAGGTGAACACCACCATCAGCAGCGCGGGCTCGGCGAGAAAGCCCACCATCATGTCGCGCCGTGCGCCCATGCTGCCGAAGGCGGTGCCGATGTCCATGCCGGCCAGGGCGGTGAACACCCGCGCCAGCGCAAACAGTCCCACCAGCGCAATGACGTCGGCCGCCTGCGCAAACGGCAGATCGGTGGAGAGCGAGGGGATGATGGCCGCAGCCACCACCATGATGCCCATCAGCAGATACGGCACGACGCGAAACAGCGCCGTGGCCTCGTGCGCCAGCACCGCGTCCTTGCGCAGCAGCTTGGCAATGCGCGCATAGGGCTGCCAGATGGGCGGCGCGCTGCGGTTGGACAGCCAGGCGCGGCACTGCGTCACCCAGCCGGACAGCAGTGGCGCCAGCAACACCGAGACGGCCACGGCCAGCAATTGGGTCAACAACGGGGTCAACACGGCGAAAGCGCTCATCGCAGCACCACCATCAACAGCACCAGCAGGGTGAGGAAGCTGTAGAGCAGATAGACCGAAATCCGTCCCTGCTGAATCTTCCCGACCTGCCGCGCCAACCACAGCACCGCTTGCGCCGCCGGGGTGTAAAACTGCGGCCAGAAGCGGTCTTCCACCGACACGCGGTAGCGCGGCTCGGCGTCGTCCGGGCGCGGCAGTTCCACCCGCATCAGGAAGAACGGGCTGAACACCCGGCGGATCGGCTGGCCGAAACCCTCGGCGCTGTCTTGCATGCGCCCGGTCAAGCCCGGCGCGCCGCAATCCCACGGCGCGGCGCGGCGCACACGCCCCGCATAGACGCGGTGGGTCAACAAGCCCGTCAAGCCGACGACCAGCAGGCCGACGAGCAGAATCGCCACAGGGCTGTACGACGCCCGATCCGGCGACAGCGGCACCAGCCAGAACCAGTTTCCCATAGACGCATCACCCGGTTGCGCCAACGGCTTGCCCAGCAACATCAGGTTGACCCGGTCGATGGCCTGCAGCACCCAGGTCGGGATCAGGCCCAGCAGCACACAGCCCGCGGCCAACCACAGCAGCCCGATGCGCTCCAGCCAGCCGACATCGTGCGCTTGCTCGAGTTGCGGCTCGCGTGCGCGGCCGAGAAAAATCACGCCATAGAACTTCACCATGACATACGCCGCCAGCGCCGCAGTCAGCACCAGCATGGCCGCACCCAGCGGGATGAGCAGATTGAAAAACGGTTCGGGAATCTGCGGCGTGAACAGAAACGACTGCAACAACAGCCACTCAGCGACAAAACCGTTGAGCGGCGGCAGCCCGGCAATCGCCAGCGTGCCGATCAAAGCCGTCCAGCCCACCCAGGGCATGGTGCGCAACAAGCCGCCGAGTTTTCCCAGACTGCGCTGGTGGGTGGCATGGAGCACTGAGCCGGTGGTCAGGAACAGCAGGCTCTTGAAAAAGGCGTGGTTGAGCAGGTGGTACAGCATGGCGGCGAGCGCCAGCGCCGCAAACACCGCCAGCCCGACCCCGTGAAACACTAGCGCCAGGCCAAGAGCGGCGAAGGCAATGCCGATATTCTCGATGGACGAATAGGCCAAAAGCCGCTTCATATCGGTCTGCACCGCGGCGAACAGCACACCGAACAAGGCGCCGAACAGCCCTAGCGCCAGCAGCGGCACGCCCCACCACCACAGCGGCGCATGCAGCAGATCGAAGCTCACCCGCAGCAGGCCATAAAGCGCGGTCTTGAGCATCACCCCGCTCATCAAGGCCGAAACCGGCGAAGGCGCAGCCGGGTGCGCCTCGGGCAGCCAGATGTGCAAGGGAACCAGGCCAGCCTTGGCACCAAAGCCGATGACCGCCAGACCGAAGGCCACGCTGGCCCAGGCCGGGCTCAAGTGCGCGTGGCGCATCGCCTCGAACGTCAGGCTGGCAATGCCGCCTTGCATCATCACCCCGAAACACAACAGCAGGGCGATGGCCCCCAGATGCGCCAGCAGCAGATACACATAACCGGCGCTGCGGATTTCCGCCATGCGGTGCTGGGAAATCACCAGGAAGTACGACGCCATGGCCATGACTTCCCACGACAGCATAAAGCTGTAGGCATCGGCCGCGAGCATCACCATGCACATCGCCGCCAGAAACACGTGGTACTGCATACCCAGCAGCCCCGGCGCCGTGCCCTCGCCCTCGCGGAAATATCCCGAGGCGAAGGTGGAAATGCCGACGGTGGAGGCGCCCAGCAGGAACAGGAAAAACCCCGACAGCGCGTCCAGCCGTAAATGCAGCGGCAGACCCGGCAGGCCGATGGGCAACACCAGCGATTGCGGCGCAGCGAACAGCGCCAGCAGCCCGACTGCGGCCATCACCAGACTGCCCAGCGCGCCCAGCGGAAAGATCACCCGCGCCACCCAGCGCGTGGAACGCGGCGAAATGAAACCCGCCAGCCCCATGCACACCCAAGCCGCCACCACACCCAGGGCGATGGGAAGAAGATCGGGCGCGTTCATACGGGAGTTGCGTGAAAATGAGATTCACATAAGATGTGCGCTAAATGCTAATCTCATTTCCATAAAAATGGAACAACGTACCAGCCGCCTCACTGTCTTGATCGACCCGCAGAAGAAGGAGTTGTTCGAGCGCCTGTGCGCGCGCGAGGACCAGACGCCGTCGCAAGTGGTCCGACGCCTGATCCGCGACTACATCGAGTTCAAGCTCGGGCGGCCCTGGCAGCCGGGCGAATCCATCGACGAGGCGCTCAAGCGCTGAGCCTCTGCCGATGCAAAAACGCCGCTGCAAAACCGCAATAGGCTGCGCTGCTCCGCCGCAACAATCTCCCGCATGAAATCTCAGCAAAATCGAGGTGAGTCGTTCTTTTGGTGGGAAGGCGACACGCTGGTGGTCAACATTCTGGGAAAGCCCAGCGCAGGGGTCGATGCCATCGGCAAGCCCAAGGGGCCGCAACTCAAGGTGAGCGTGACGGCAGCGCCACGCGCTGGCCGCGCGACCGATCACATGGTGCGCTTTCTTGCCAAGGAATTCGGCGTGCCGACCTCGGCCATCGAAGTGGTGTTCGGGCGCATGAATGTCAACAAGCAGTTGCGCATCCAGTCCCCGCAAAAACTTCCCGCTGTATTCCAGCAAACCAGCCTGCTGGATTGACGCACCTAGCTTGATGCGTCTGGCCACGCGCCGGGGCTCAGCCTGCGATACGATTGACCAGGAGGATCAACCGCCAGCACTCTCGCCTTGCTGCTTGAACAGCCTCGACGCCGCGGCGACTTGCGTCAACGCGGGCAGCAAAGCGGCGGCAGCAGCGGCGTCCAGGTGCTGGGGGAGGCGCATAGCACTCTGCCGTATCTGCTCAAAACCCAGGCCCTTGCGTGCAAAGACGATGCTGTTGCATCCGTCTTTGTCACCCGCCACCAGCACGGAGTCGCCAAAGCTGCGCCGGATGCGGTCCAGGTGGATGGCGTAGTGCTCGTGGCTGTATTGCAGATTGACCACCATGATGCCGCCCGGGCGCAGCAGCGCGCATCCATCATCGTAAAAACGCTGGGAACACAGGCTCTGCGGCAGGCCCTCGCTGTCGTAGCCGTCGACCATCAGGATGTCGCAGGCTGACGCACTGGTGCGCACATATTGCGCGCCATCGGCCCGCACGACGCTGAACCGATCGTCGTCGGAGGGGATATGAAACTCATCGCGCAGGGCAATGACATGCGGGTTGATCTCGACCACCAGGATGCGGGTCTGCGGCAGGTGGCGATAGCAGAATTTGGCCAGCGATCCCCCGCCCAGGCCAATCATGGCGATGTTTTGCGGTTCTGCCATGAACAGCAAAAATCCCATCATCATGCGCGTGTACTCCAGGTCCAACGCATCGGGGTCTCGAAGTCGCATGCTGCTTTGCACTTCGCAAATGGTGAAGTGCAAAGCCTTGGAATGCAGTGTGTCGTAGACAAAGGGCCTGACGTGGTGTGTTGACTCTTGGGATTCGGGCATGGATGGCGGCAAGGGATAAGCCACAGACGGATGTCAGTCAGCGTTTCGTTTCATGATCCTGCCCGTGACGCAGGCGGAAAACGGCAGATGCCCAACCGTTTGTATGGGCATGAAAATCACATGGTATGTGCGTTCAATACGCATGTCATGCAAGTTTCAGGGAGGATATCTCCCTGCGCCAAGCGGCCCGGGAAAATTCCTCAGGGTGAGCCCCGATCGGTTTGCGGGCATGAACCAACGGCCTGATCGACCAGCGACAATGCGCCAACAGGCTGTCGGACGACCGCCGGACGTGCTGATCGCGAGCTGAAATAGGACCATGAGGGGGCGATGAGGGAGCTGCGCGGCATTCTGCGCATCGGCTTTCGCCCCATCGCGTCGTCTGTGAACCCGCAACTCCGCCGCCACCAGACATTCCCACAGCCCTTTTTCCGCTTCACGCCCCAAGCCCGGCAGACTTTTCATGGATTTCCTCATTCTCCTTCTCGGCGGCGCCGTGCTCGGCCTCGCTGGCGTGTTCGTGCGTCTGGCCGACACCACCGCCAATCTCGGCCCGTTTGCCAGCGCCTTCTGGCGCATGGCCGTGGCGGCGCCGTTTTTGCTGGCCTGGGCCGCGGTGCAATGGCAACTGCAGCGCAAGGCCCGCCCGGCTACGTCCAGCCCCGCGCCTGGGCAAAATCCGCAATGGTTCAGCAAGCGCGCGGCCCCGCCCGCCCCGCTGGTGCAATGGCCGACTTGGGGACTAGCGCTGTTTGCCGCGGCCATGTTCGCGCTCGATTTGGTGTTCTTCCACCTCGCGGTGACCTGGACTGCCGTGGGCAACGCCACGCTGGAATCGAACTTCGCTCCCGTGCTCATCACCCTGGCCTTCTGGGCCATCACCCGCAACGCGCCGCAGCCGGTGTTTCTCGCCGGGTTGGCCGCAGCACTGGGCGGAGCGGCCCTGATGATCGGCCCCAACTTCGGCCACAGCCGCGCGCTGCTGGGCGATGCCAGCGGACTGGTGTCCGCCGTGTTTTACGCGGCGTATCAGGTGGGCATTCAGCAGGCGCGGCAGCGTCTGTCCACCGCGCCGCTGATGGCCGTCGTCACCCTCCTCGCCGCCGTGGTGCTCTGGCCTTTCGCCCTCGCCGAGGGGCGGATGTGGCCGACTGCGGCCATCGGCTGGGTGTGGGTGCTCGGGTTGGCGCTGCTGGTGCAGATCGGCGGTCAGGTGGTCATCGCCTACGCGGTACGCCGGCTCAACCCGGCGCTCTCATCCGTGGGCCTGCTGGTGCAACCGGCCATGGCAGTGGTGTATGCGTGGATTCTGCTGGGCGAGGCGCTGACCGCCGGTCAACTGCTGGGCGCGGGGCTGGTGCTGAGCGGGATTTATCTGGCGCGCAAGGGGATGTGAGGGTCAGCGTTCATACCCAGATTCACAGCAAATCTTTCGCCTGCTTGGGAAATTTTTTGATCAACCACTCCAGCGCGCTTAACTGATCCTTTGATGTCGCACGCCGAATTTGCGTCAGGAGCTTGAGCAAATCGGGCCGAGTCAATGTGGCGTTGCTCGCACCTTCATTGCATACAGAGCAAATCGCTCGGAGGTTGGCGGGGTCATCTGTGCCGCCCAGGCTCTTATCGATGATGTGCCCAATATGTAGCCGCGTTTTGCGCGTTGGGTCAAAGGGATGCGGCTCGCCAGCAACCGCGCCGCACATCTGGCAAGTAAAGCCATTTCGATCAAGGACGAAGGCGCGCGTTTCCTTGGAAACGCTGCGCTCGAACGCGGGCGTCGGCTTCGGCGTTTCCAGCAGGTATTGCCCGGGTTTGAGGTCGCTGCGGTCGTTGTGCGTGAGGATGAGATAGCCCTCTTCCGTGCGCAGTTCGCGCACGCGCCGAGCCCACTCAGAAATGCCTCCTGCGACTTCGCGCAGCTCGCCCGACTCCATGACGCGGCCGAGGTTGCTCAGAAAGTGCGCTCGCAATTTGGCGCGCGCACCCATACGCAGCTTGGTTTTCATCTCAAGCCCGCTTTAACCGCCGTTTGGAGGCAGCAAGGATGGCCGTTTTGATGCGTGCGCCCACAGCCGCTGCAACAGGTGGAGGAAAGGCGTTACCGATCTGACGATAAGCGGCCGTTTTTTTGCCGCTGAACTGCCACACATCAGGAAAGCCCTGAACTCTGGCCGTCATGCGAACGGTTAACCGCGGCATCCCGACGAAGTCGGCGGCGGGGGCCGCGTCTGCGAGGCCCTTACCGTCCACGCCTAGGCTGGCCCAAGCCCGTTTTGCACGCGTGGGGCCCAGGTCAGGGCCGCCGTGCTTCTTGCTGCCGCCGACTAAAGTAGGCGCTATGTCGCAGGCGCGTTCCCGCCAGGAATTGGCGCCCTTCCAGGCGTTTTCGGCCATCAGATCATGCAGGAGCTCTCCCACCGTCAAGGGGCTGTGAGGATATGGTTCGGGCCAGGAAAAATCGCCCGCGAGATCATTTCGCAAAGCCACGAAAATGACGCGTGGGCGCAGCTGGGACACTCCATATTCGCTGGCATTGAGCAAACGCCACTGCGCGGCATAGCCCAGCTTCTTGAGATCGAGAATGATCTTGGCGCGGTAATCATCAAAGACCGAGTCGAGCAGTCCGCGCACGTTTTCCAGCATAACGGCCTTCGGGCGACACTCGTCAACCAATCGAATGGCCTCTGGAA
This sequence comes from Thiomonas sp. SCN 64-16, assembly GCF_001725585.1. NCBI lineage: Bacteria > Pseudomonadati > Pseudomonadota > Betaproteobacteria > Burkholderiales > Thiomonas > Thiomonas sp. SCN 64-16. Next base: position 130,073 of record NZ_MEGQ01000003.1, read on the forward strand.
ACAAGTCGCGCTCGTCCTGCTCGCCCAACTGTCGGCCAGCCTTGGAAAAGGGCGGGCAAGGCACGCCGCCGGCCAGCAGATCGATGCCCAGGAGATCAAGCGCGGAAAAGTCTTTCAGATCACCCTCGGTCACGCGCCACTGCGGACGATTGAGTCGCAGGGTTTGACAAGCTGCCGATTCGATTTCAACCAGTGAAACATGATCGAAGCCTGCGGTCTCCAGTCCGAGCGCCTGCCCACCGGCGCCAGCGCAAATTTCCAAGGATGTCAGCATATCGTTCGCCTCAAGTGGCTGGACATATTACCAGTCGTCCTGAAACATCGACTCAGCGATGCTGCGGCGCTGCGGGCGGGGCGATGGCGCCCTCGCTGGGCCGCAGATCGGAGCCGAGCACTTCGCGTTCGTCGAACACGAAGCAGCCGCCCTGGTAGTGCGCGGCGCCAACCTGCTCGAAGTATTTGAGGATGCCGCCTTCGAGCTGATAGACGTGCTCGATGCCGCAGTCCTGCATCAGCAACGCGGCTTTTTCGCAACGGATGCCGCCAGTGCAGAAGGTCACCACGGTCTGCCCGGCGAAGTCGGCGGCGTGCTCTTCGACGGCGGGGGCGAATTCGCTGAATTTGCCGATGCGAAAGTCCACGCAGCCGGCAAAGCTGCCGAGATCGCGCTCGAAAGCATTGCGGGTGTCGAGCAGCACGACCGGGCGGCCTTCGTCGTCGCATCCGGCGTCGAGCCAGGCCCGCAGGCGCTCGGGCGTCACCGCCGGGGCGCGCCCGGCTTCGGGGCGGATCTGCGGGCGGTTCAGGGTGATGATCTCGCGCTTGATTTTCACCTTCATGCGCTTGAAGGGCTGAGTTGCAGAGAGCGATTCCTTCGGGCGGAGGTCGGCCAGCCGGGCGTCGGCGCGCAAGGTGGCCATGATGGCGTCGATGGCGCCGCGCGCTCCGGCGAGAAACAGGTTGATGCCCTCGGGCGCGAGCAGGATGGTGCCCTTGAGTTGCAGCGCCTCGCACTGCGCCGCCAGCCGCGCCTGCAGCGCGGGCAGGTCGTCGAGGCCGACGAACTTGTAGCAGGAGATATTGACCACGGTGGGCGTGGCGCAAGGAGGTGATGTCATCATGGTGAGGAATTATCCGGCTGTGCCATCATCCGCCCTGCAACCCGACCGCCGACCATGCCCCAATCCGCCCGCCCCAACCAATTCGCCCTGCTCGGCCAGCGCCGTTTCGCGCCGTTTTTCTGGACGCAGTTCGGCGGTGCGGGCAACGACAACCTGTTCAAGTTCGCCTTCACGGTGATGGTGGCTTACCGGGCCGAGGCCGCATCCGCCTTGTCCACCGGGCTGATGGTCAACCTCATCGCGGCGCTCTACATCCTGCCTTTCGTGCTGTTTTCCGCCACCAGCGGGCAACTGGCCGACAAGTACGACAAGGCGGTGCTGATGCGCCGCGTGAAGACGCTGGAAATTGCCATCATGGCGCTGGCGCTGTGGGGTTTTGTCGCGGCCAACCTGCCCGCGTTGCTGGCCTGCGCCTTTGGCATGGGGCTGCATTCCACCCTGTTCGGCCCGGCCAAATATGCCTATCTGCCGCAGCATGTGAACAGCGCCGAACTCACCGGCGCCAATGGCATGACCGAGATGGGCACCTTCGTGGCGATTCTGCTGGGCAATCTGGCCGGTGGCCTGGTGATGACCTTTGAGCGCGGCCCGCTGATCGCCGGGCTGGCCTGCGTGGCCGTGGCGCTGCTGGGCTGGACGGCTGCGCGCTTCATTCCGCCCACCGCCGCGGTGGACCCGCAGTTGCGCATCAACTGGAACCCGTTCACCGAAACCGCGCGCAATCTGCGGCTGGCTGCCGCCGACCGCACGGTGCTGCAGGCGCTGCTGGCGATTTCGTGGATGTGGTTTTACGGCGTGGCGTTTCTCACCCAGTTTCCGGTGTTCGCCAAGGACGTGCTCGGCGGTAACGAGGCGGTGGCCTCGCTGTTGCTGGCGGTGTTTTCCATCGGCATCGCGCTGGGCTCGGTGGCTTGCGAATGGCTGGCGCGCGGGCGGGTGGAGATCGGCCTAGTGCCGCTGGGCGCCATCGGCATGACGGCGTTCGGCATCGACCTGTATTTCGCCACGCTGCACCTGCCGCACGAAGCCGCGCTGCAAGGCGTGCTGCCCTTCGTGCGCGATCCGGCGCACTGGCGGGTGATGCTCGACCTGTTTCTGCTCTCGGCCAGCGCCGGGATTTACAGCGTGCCGCTCTACGCCCTGATCCAGCACCACACCCCGGCCACGCATCGTTCGCGGGTGATTGCGGCCAACAACATTCTCAACGCGATTTACATGGTGGTGTGCTCGGGTTATTGCGCGGCGCTGCTGGTGGCCGGGGTGAGCGTGCCCGCGCTGCTGCTGAGCGTGGCGCTGCTCAATGCAGTGGCCGCGCTCTGGCTGATCTGGCGCCAGCCGCTGTACGGCCAGCGCTTTCTGGCCTGGGCGCGGCAAAGGGCGTGATCAAACAGGTTTGACCGACTGTGCGAACATGCCGGAGTTTTTTCCGCATCACGCATGGCTTCCACACCTCCGTCCCACGATCCGCCGCTGTCTGTCAACCAGTTCAAGCTGCTGGGCCAGCGCCGATTCGCGCCGTTTTTCTGGACGCAGTTCACCAATGCGGGCAATGACAACCTGCTGAAGTTCGCCTTCACCATGCTGGTGACCTACCGCGCCGAGGCGCAGACCGGGCTGCCCGCGGGGCTGATGGTCAACCTGATCGCCGCGCTGTATGTGCTGCCCTTCGTGCTGCTGTCGGCCACCGCCGGGCAACTGGCGGACAAGTGCGACATGGGCGTCATCATGCGGCGCATCAAGACCTTCGAGATTGTCATCATGCTCGCGGCGCTGTGGGGCTTCATTACGGTGAACGTGCCGCTGCTGTTGCTGTGCGTGCTGGGCATGGGGCTGCATTCCACCCTGTTCGGGCCGGTGAAGTTCGCCTATCTGCCGCGCCACCTGCACACGGCCGAGCTCACCGGCGGCAACGGCATGACGGAAATGGGCGGCTTTGTCGCCATTCTGTTGGGCAGCATGATTGGCGGGGTGTTGATGACCTATCCGCAAGGGCCGGTGTTTGCCGGGGTGGCCTGTCTTGTCGTCGCATTGGCCGGCTGGACGATGGCGCGCTTTGTGCCGCGCACCCCGCCGCTGTGCAGCGACACCCGCATCAACTGGAATCCGTTCAGCGCAACGGCGCGCAGCCTCAGGCTCGCAGCGGCCGACCGACCGGTGCTCGTGGCGCTGATCGCCATTGCCTGGATGTGGTTCTACGGCGTGGCCTTCCTCACCCAGTTTCCGATCTTCACCCGCGAGGTGGTGCACGGCAGCGAAGCGGTGGCGTCGCTGCTGCTGGTGATTTTCGCCGTGGGCATCGGCCTGGGCTCGGTGGCCTGCGAGTGGATGGCGCATGGCCGGGTGGAAATCGGCCTGGTGCTGGTCGGCGCCATCGGCATGTCGGTGTTCGGCATCGACCTCTACTTTGCCACGCAAAATCTGCCACACAACGGGCAGTTGCAAACCCTTACCCTGTTCCTGCGCGAAGGCGAGCACTGGCGGCTGATGGTCGATCTGCTGCTGGTTTCGGCCAGCGCCGGGATTTACAGCGTGCCGCTTTACGCCTTCATTCAGCACCGCGTGGCCGAAACCCACCGCGCTCGCGTAATCGCTGCCAGCAATATGCTCAACGCCCTGTTCATGATTGCCTGCGCGGCGTATTGCGCCGTGTTGCTCACCGCAGGCGTGGGCGTGCCGATGCTGCTGCTCACCGTGGCCGTGTTCAACGCCCTGGTGGTGGCCTGGTTGGTGCGAACGCAGCCGGTGTACGGGCGGCGCTTCGTCGCCTGGGTGCTGCGCCGGAAAATGGCGGCGGGTTCTTGAGCGCCCGCTGATCCGCCCGGCTGATTTTCATTTCAACCACGGATCCCATTCCAACCCTATAGTCTTTAGTAAGATGTAAAGTTTGCCTCTCCACCGTACCCGCCCGCGCCGCACCATGCCGCTCCCTCAAGCCCGCTTTGAATCGTCCCAGCTCACCATTGGCGAGTTGGCGCAGCGTGCGCAACTGGGCGCGGAAACGCTGCGTTACTACGAACGTCTGGGCCTGCTGGCTCCAACGCAGCGCACCGCCAGCGGCTACCGGCTGTACGCGCCGCAGGCCATCGAGCGGCTCGATTTCATCCGTCGGGCGCAGGCGCTGGGGTTTTCGCTGGCGCAGATCGGCGAGCTTCTGGCGCTGCACGCCCGGCCCGAGGCCGATATGGGCGCGGTGCGCACCCTCGTCGCGCAACGACTGGCCGAGATCGACGCCAAGATGGACGATCTGCAGCGCATGAAAAAAGGTCTGCAGACCCTGCTCGACGCCTGCCCCGGCCACGGCCCCACGGCGCAGTGCCCCATCCTCGGCGCCTTACGAAATGGAGAGCCGACATGAAAGCGCCTACCTCCCCCACACCAGACTTGGCCGCATGCCCGGTGGATCTACCGGAGACACCAGAGCCATCCGGCAAGGCCCCGGCCGCGGGCCAGACCCTGCGGCTCGATGTGGGCGGCATGACCTGCGCCTCATGCAGCGCTCGGGTGGAACGCGCCCTGAACAAGCTTCCCGGCGTACAAGCCGCCAGCGTCAACCTCGCCACCACGCAGGCCGAGGTGACATACGACCCGCAGGCCGCCACGCCGCAAGCCATTGCCGATGCGGTGAGCGCCGCGGGCTACACCCCGATCGTCGCCGAAGCCACGCTGGACGTGGAAGGCATGACCTGCGCCTCCTGCGTCGGCCGGGTGGAGCGTGCGCTGCGCAAGCAGCCCGGCGTGCTGTCGGCTACGGTGAATCTGGCGGTCAACCGCGCGCAGGTGCGTTATCTGCCCGCCATGCTCGACGCCCAAGCTCTGGCGCAGGCCGTGGTGGACGCGGGCTACGGCGCCCGTCCAGTGCAAGAGGGCGATGCCGCCGCCGAAGACGCCAGCGCGGCCGCCCACGCCCGGAATCTGGCGCGCATGCGGCGCGGCTTGCTCCTCGCTGCCGCGCTGGCGCTTCCCGTGCTGCTGCTGTCGATGTTGCCCATGCTCTGGCCCGCGCTCGACGCTGCGCTGCTGCGCGCTTCACCCGTTCCGCGCTTCTGGGACTGGGTGCAGTTCGTTCTCACCAGCGCCGTGCTGTTCGGCCCCGGGCGTCGGTTTTTCCGCACCGGTGCCATCGCCTACCGCCATCTCTCGCCGGACATGAATTCGCTGGTCGCCACCGGCACCGGCGCGGCCTGGGCTTACAGCACGCTGGTGCTGCTGGCGCCGCAATGGTTTGCCGCCGAGTCGCGGCATGTGTATTTCGACTCCGCCGCCGTGGTGGTGGCGGTGATTCTGGCGGGCAAGTATCTGGAAGAACTGGCCAAGGGCCGCGCCTCCACCGCCATCCACAAACTGCTTGGGCTGCAGGCCAAACAGGCCACCCGTCTTGACGCACGAGGCGCGGAACAACAAGTCAGCCTCGCCGCGCTGCACATCGGCGACCGCGTGCTGGTGCGCCCCGGCGAGCGCCTGCCGGTGGACGGCAGCGTGATCGAAGGCGACAGCCATGTGGACGAATCCATGCTCACCGGCGAGGCCGTGCCAGTGCGCCGCAAGCCGGGCGACCGGGTGGTGGGCGGCACCGTCAACGCCGAAGGCCGGCTGGTGATCGAAGCCACCGCGCTGGGCAAGGACACCGTGCTGTCGCAGATCGTGCGGCTGGTGGAAAGCGCGCAGACCGGCAAGCTGCCGGTGCAGCGCGTGGCCGACCGGGTGGTGGCGGTGTTCACCCCCGTGGTACTGCTGATCGCCGCCGCCAGCTTCGCCGCGTGGCTGGCGCTCACCGGTGACGTCAGCGCGGCTCTGGTGGCCGCAGTCGCCGTGCTGGTGGTGGCCTGCCCCTGCGCCATGGGTCTGGCTACCCCGGCGGCCATTCTGGTGGGCAGCAGCCGCGCGGCCGAAATGGGCGTGCTGTTCCGCAAGGGCGAAGCGCTGGAAGCGCTGTCCCGCATCGACACCGTGCTGCTCGACAAAACCGGCACCGTGACTCTGGGCAAACCCGCGCTCACCGCGCTGCACAGCACGCTGGATGACACCGCGGCGCTGCGGCTGGCTGCCGCGCTGGAAGCCGACTCCGAGCACCCGCTGGCCCGCGCGGTGCACGACGCCGCCGCGCAACGCGGCCTGACCCTTCCCACCGTGCAGGGCTTCGCCGCCATTCCCGGCTACGGCGTGCGTGCCACCCTCGACGGTCACACCCTGCTGCTCGGCGCGCGGCGGCTGATGGAGCGCGAAAGCATCTCGCTGAATACCCTGTGCGAGCAGGCCGACGCGCTCGAAGCCCAAGGCCAGACCGCGGTGTTTCTGGCGCAAGATCAGAATTGCATCGCCATACTGGGTATCTCCGATCCCCTCAAGCCCGAGGCCGTCGCCGTGGTGCAGGCGCTGCGCCAGCGCGGCCTGGCCATCGCCCTGGTCACCGGCGACGCCCGGCGCACCGCGCAGGCCGTGGCCGTTGCGCTGGGCATTCAGGACGCCCCCGCCGCCGAGCCGTCTCAAGGCGGGCATCTCCCCCTCCCAACCTCCCCCACGGCGTGGGGGAGGAGTGATCACTCCCTCCCCGCCAGTGGGGAGGGCCGGGGTGGGGATGGCCCCCTCGGGGGGCAGCGAGCGCATGCGAGCGTAGGGGTCTCCGTCCATGCCGAAGTCTTGCCGCAAGACAAGGCCCGCGTGGTCGCAGAACTGCAGGCGCAGGGGCGGCGCGTGGCCTTCGTCGGCGAAGGGCTGAACGACGGCCCCGCACTCGCCCAGGCCGATGTGGGCCTGGCGCTGGCCAGCGGCACCGACGTCGCCATCGAAGCCGCCGATGTCAGCCTGACTCGCGGCGATCTCGCCGCGCTGCCCAGCGCCATCGACACCGCCCGCAGCACCCTGCGCACCATCCACGGCAATCTGTTCTGGGCGTTTGCCTACAACATCGTGCTCATTCCCCTGGCCGCTGGAATCGCCGCGCCCTGGGGCGTGCACTTGCACCCCATGCTGGCCGGAGTGGCCATGGGGCTGTCGTCGGTCTTCGTGCTCGGCAACAGCCTGCGGCTCAAACGCCTTTCCCCCTGGCAGGCGCCGCAGGTCCATTCATCGGCACAATCAGCCCCACTTTCTGCCTTGACTCACACCCCCTAAAGGAGCTTTGACATGCCCTCCATCGTGTTTTCCGCCCAAGCCTGCTGCGCCTTCGACGACGCCATCACCCGCACCACCGAAGCGCTGAAGGCGCAGGGTTTCGGCATCATCAGCGACATCGATGTCTCGGCCACCCTCAAGGCCAAGCTCGGCGTTGACCGCCCGCCCTATCGCATCCTCGGCGCCTGTGCGCCGGGCTACGCCATGAAGGCGCTCGACTTCGATCCGCACATCGGCGCGCTGCTGCCCTGCAATGTGGTGGTGCGCGAAGACGCGGCCAACCAGCAGATCGTGGTCGACTTCATGAACCCCACCTCGGTGCTCGGCCTGATCGACAAACCCGAAGTGCACGCCATTGCCAAGGAAGTCTGCGAAAAGCTGATGAAGGTACGCGACGCCCTCGCCCAACCCGCCTGATCTCTAGCCACCACAACAGGAGAAAAACTCATGAACACCGTGCAACTTCAAGTCACCGGCATGACCTGTGGTCACTGCGTCGCCGCCGTGACCAAGGCGCTCAAATCCGTCCCCGGCACGCAGGACGCGCAGGTCGATCTGGCCAGCGGCCGCGCCACCGTGCAGGGCAACGCCGCACCCGAAGCGTTGGCCAAGGCCGTCGCCGATGAGGGCTACGGGGTGACGCTCAAGGATTGAATTCGCGCCTCACCGCTTACCGCAGCATCGGCCACAGCGTGGCGAGCAACATCGCCGCCATACTCAAGTTGAACACCTTGACACGCCGTTGTTCGGTCAACAAATGACGCAGCTTGGCGCCGCCCAGCGCCCAGAGGCTGATGGTCGGTAGATTGATCAGACTGAACAGCACCGCCCCCCCCAGCACCAGCGCGAACCCGCCCGAACTCGGCACGTACACGGAAAACACGCTGAGCGCCATCAGCCACAGCTTGGGGTTGACCCACTGGAACGCGATGGCGCCGATGTAGCGCATGGGGCGTGCCGCGCGCGCTGCGGAGCCGTTTGGCGGCGACGCGCTGGCAATGCGCCAGGCCAGATAGAGCATGTAGCCCGCGCCGATCCATTTCATGGCGACTTCGGCCCAGGGCCAAAGGGAAAAGAGTTCCGCCAGCCCCAGACCCACGCTGACCAGCAGAATCAGCACACCGGAGCTGATCCCCAGCAGATGGGGAATCGACGCCCGAAAGCCAAAATTCGCACCAGACGCCAGCAGCATCAAATTGTTCGGCCCGGGCGTGACGGAGGTGACAAAGGCGAACAGCGCCAGGGCAGGAAGGTTGTCGTTCAGCATGGGGGTTTAGCGCAGCGCGAGCGCTGTGTTTTTTGAGGGATGACGCGTTTTCACGAGCGCAGGTCCGTGGGAATCGATCAGAGTCACCGAGCCGAGCGCCACCAGTGATTCCACCAGCACACGACCCGCACCGATGACGTCGTAAGCCTGTCCGGCGAACAAGAACACATCGTCCGGCTGGCCACTTTCGGTAATCCAGACCTGCCCGGACAGAACCCGAAGCTGCGTTCCTGCAGCGCGTTCCAGGCAAAGGAGCATCCCGGGTTCGAGTCGATACATGGTCCTCTCCAGAGCGTGCAAATGATGCCCTCACTGTAGGCATTGCCACGCCAACAAAACAGATGCAGCATGTGGCCATCTGTACCGGCACAATAGAATTTTTCTTGGATCTGTACTGACCGAATCGCTCGCCCTCTGTACGGTGTGGCGCACGTCAATCTCTGCCATCATGCAAAGCATGAACTCCGATCCCGACACCCCGCTCTACCTCACCCTTGCCGAGCGGCTGGCCGGGCTGGCTGCGTCGGGCTCGCTGCGACCGGGTGCGCGACTGCCTTCGGTTCGCGCCTTGTCGGAGCAACAGGGCGTTTCCGTGTCCACCGCGGTGCTGGCTTACCGCACGCTGGAAGACCGCGGCGTGATCGAGGCGCGTCCAAAGTCTGGCTTTTTCGTGCGACGTGCGCGCAACCTGCCGCCTGTGCCCGCCACCACGCGCCCTCCCGCGCGAGCCGTCGCGGTGGAAACCAACGCCATTGCCGACGCCGTACTCGACGCTGCGGGCGACCCGGCCTACACGTCGTTTGGCGCCGCCACCGCCAGCGAAGACCTTTACGCGGTCGAGCGGGTGCGCCGGGCCCTCGCGCGCAGCGCACAACGGCACGCAAGCAGTCTTGGCGTCTATGCCACAGCGCCGGGCATTGCGCCGCTGCGGCAAGCCATTTCGCGCCGCGCACTGGAGCTGGGCTGCAATCTGGATCACCGCAACGTCGTCGTTACCAATGGCTGCATGGAGGCCATCACCCTGTGTCTGCGCGCGGTCACGCAGCCGGGCGATGTCATCGCCATCGAATCGCCGACTTACTTTGGCTTTCTGCGCGCCATGCAGGTCTTGGGTCTGCGCGCGGTGGAAATTCCCATGCAGCCCGGCATTGGGCTCTCGCTCGAAGCCTTGGAAGTCGCGCTGGACACGCAGCCGATCAAGGCGGTCGTCGCCGTGCCGACGCTCTCCAACCCTCTGGGCACCATCATGCCCGTGGCGAGCAAAAAACGCCTGGCGGAACTACTGGAGCAACGCGGCATTCCCTTGATCGAAGACGTGATCTGCAACGACCTCGCCCCCACCGAGGAAGACCGACGCGCCGTGCGTTCATTCGACCGCAGCGGCAATGTGATGATCTGCGGCTCGTTCGGCAAAACCCTGGCGCCGGGCCTGCGCGGCATCGGCTGGGTGGATGCGGGGCGCTGGAGCGGGCAGGTCGCCAACCTCAAACGCGCCCTCAGCGGCGGCGGCAGCGCCGTGATCGAGTGGGCCGTGGCCGAGCTGCTCGAACAAGGCGGCTACGACCAGAGTCTGCGTCAACTGCGGCGCAGCTTCGCCGACCAGATCCACATCGCCCGCCAGATCATCGCTGCTGCATTCCCGCCGGGTTCGCGGGCGACCGACCCCGCCGGAGGCTTCATCCTCTGGATCGAACTGCCCAAGTCCGTCGATGCGGTCGCGCTCTATCAACGCTGCATCGAACAACGCATCGTCATCGTCCCCGGAACGCTGTTCACCACCTCAACCCGCTACCGCAACTGCCTGCGGCTCAACGTCGGCGGACGCTGGACAGCCGAGCGGGAAGAAGCCTTGCACGCGGTCGGACGCATGGCGACGCAACTGGCCGGATGAATGCCGTTTGTCGGCATGGAATGGCCGCCATATACTTGCGCCATATACCACTCTTCCATCTCATCTTAGTTATCAGGCCATGACCACCACAACCGTCTTCACCAATAACCGCTCGCAGGCCGTACGCCTGCCTGCAGAGTTGCGCTTGCCCGAAGGCGTCAAGCAGGTCAGCGTTCGCGCGCGTGGCAAAGAGCGCATCATTGCGCCGCTTGAATCGAGCTGGGACAGCTTCTTTCATAGCAGCCCCGCAGTCAGTGACGACTTTCTGGAAATTCGCGCCCCTCAGGAGCAGGCCGCACGCGAGTCTCTGTGATGCTGAGGTTTCTGCTCGACACCCACATCGTCATTTACGTCATCAAACGGCGGCCGATGGAAGTGCTTGCTGCCTTCAACGCCAACGCGGCACGCATGGCCATTTCGGTCATCACCCTCGCTGAACTCCTGCATGGCGCGGAAAAAAGTAGTCGGCCCTCAGCCAATCTGGCGGTCGTCGAGGATTTCGTCAGCCGCCTGGAAGTGTTGCCCTACACCGCAAAAGCTGCGCAACATTACGGACAGATCCGTGCCGCGCTCGAACGTGCTGGCGAACCCATCGGGGTCAACGACCTGCATATCGCAGCGCATGCTCGCAGCGAAGGGCTGACGCTGGTGACCAATAACGCGGGCGAATTCCGCCGCGTTCCCGCGCTGCAAATCGAAAACTGGCTACAACCCTGACGTTCCAGAAACAGCATGAGCCACGAACCCCGCATCGCCTTACTCATTGACGCCGACAACAGTCCGGCGGACATGATCGACGAAGTGCTCGACGAACTCGCGAAAGAGGGCGTCATCAACATACGCCGCGCCTATGGCAACTGGAAAAGCCCGCACCTCAACGCATGGGCGGCCCTGCTGCACGATTTCGCCATCCAGCCCATCCAGCAGTTCGACTATACGAAGGGCAAGAACGCCACCGACGCGGCCATGATCATCGACGCGATGGACCTGCTTTACACCAAGCAGCTCGACGGTTTCGGCATCGTCTCCAGCGATTCGGACTTCACTCCGCTGGTGATGAGGCTGCGCGCCAACGGCCTCAAGGTCTACGGTTTTGGCGAACAGAAGACCCCCAAGCCTTTTATCAACGCCTGCTCCAAGTTTCTGTATCTGGAGAATCTCCGTAGACCTGAAGACATGCCTGTCGCCACACCCGCTGAAGTCACGGCCTCCGCCGCTGCGCCTACTGGCAACGGCGTACCCAAAACCGCACCGACCCGTGCCGATGCCAAAACCCTGCGCAGCGACACCCGCCTCGTGAACCTGTTACGCAAGGCCATCGAGGCAGCCGCCGACGATGAAGGCTGGGCGGGCCTGGGCGCCGTTGGTCAGCACATTTCCAAACAGGCGTCTTTCGATAGCCGCAACTACGGCTACGCCAAGCTCTCGGGGCTGTTTCAAGCCATCGGCTTGTTCGATGTCCGCACCCACGGCAAGGTGCTGCAGGTACGCGATCCGCGAGCGGTGCGATAGACGAGGATCACACCCCGCGCGCCCGGTCGGCGTGGAACTGAGCGACGAAGGTCTCGAAAGCCTCGGCGTCGAGCGCGGCGCGCATGTCGCGCATGAGTTGCAGGTAGTAGTGGAGGTTGTGCGTGGTGGCCAGCATGCCGAACAGCATTTCGCCGCAGCGGTCGAGATGGTGCAGGTAGGCGCGCGAGAACTGCCGGCAGGTGGGGCAGGTGCAGGTGTCGTCGATCGGGCGTTCGTCCTGCTTGAAGCGGGCGTTGCGGATACGCAGATCGCCGAAGCGGGTGAACAGATGGCCGTTGCGCGCATTGCGTGTGGGAATGACGCAATCGAACAGGTCGATGCCCGCGGCGACGCCTTCGACCAGGTCTTCGGGCGTGCCCACGCCCATGAGGTAACGCGGCTTGTGAGCGGGCAGGCGCGGCGCGGTGTGGCGCAGCAGGCGCAGCATGTCTTCTTTGGGCTCGCCCACGCTCAGGCCGCCGATGGCGTAACCGGGCAGATCGAGCGCGGTGAGGCCGTCGAGCGAGGCGTCGCGCAGCGGCTCGAACATGCCGCCCTGCACGATGCCGAACAGGGCGTTGGAGTTTTCCAGCCGCGCGAATTCGGCCTTGCAGCGCGCGGCCCAGCGCAGCGACAGTTCCATGGATTCGCGCGCCTCTGCTTCGGTCGTGATGTGTTTTTGCCCGGCGCGATCGACGTCGTAGGGCGTGCATTCGTCGAACTGCATGACGATGTCGGAGCCCAGCACGGTCTGGATCTGCATGCTGACCTCGGGGGTGAGAAACAGCTTGTCGCCGTTCACTGGTGAGGCGAAACGCACGCCTTCCTCGCTGATCTTGCGCATCGCCCCCAGGCTCCACACCTGAAAGCCGCCGCTGTCGGTGAGAATGGGCGCGTCCCAGCCGATGAAGTGGTGCAGGCCGCCGAACTGCCGCACCACGCCGAGCCCCGGGCGCAGCCAGAGGTGAAAGGTGTTACCCAGAATGATCTGCGCACCCGCAGCTTTCAGGCCATCGGGCGTGATGCCTTTGACGGTGCCGTAAGTCCCCACCGGCATGAACTGCGGGGTGTCGATGACACCGTGATTGAGGGTGAGCGTGCCGCGGCGGGCCTGGCCTGCGGTGTGGTGAACGGTGAATTGCAGCATGGGCGGTATTGTTTCAGACTTGCCGTGGCGCGCGTCGTCCGATCCGCTAACCTATGCACGCCATGACTGCCCCTTCAACCGCCGACGCCCCCGCCACCCTGAACTGGATGGCGCAGGAGGACGCGCCTGAGCGACGCGTGTGCAGCCTGCAGGGCGCGTGGAATGCGCAAGGTCTGGCGCGCGAGCCGAACACCCATCTGCCCGCAGGCACGCGGCACGTCACCCTCGACGCCAGCGCCACCACACTCGACACACCCGGCGCGCTGCTGCTGGTGCGCAGCATGGCGCAGTGGCAAAGCGCCGGGGCCACGGTGGACGTCAGCGGCCTGAGCCCGCCGCAGCAGCAGTTGCTCGATCTGGTGCGCCAGCGCGCGCTGGCGTTGCCGCCGGCCGCGCGCCGCCTCGGCTTGCTGGGCGACATCGGCCGCGCCACGCTCATTGCGCTGGACGAACTGCGCGCGCTGCTGGCCTTCGTCGGCGAACTGGTGTGGCGTGGCGCGCCGCTGCTGCTGCAACCCTGGCGTGTGCGCTGGCGCGAAGTCATTCACGAAATCGACGCGGCGGGGCTGCGCGCCATCGGCATCATCGGCCTGCTGTCTTTTCTCATCGGCATGGTCATGGCGTATCAGGCCGGGGCCACGCTGGCGACCTATGGCGCCAACATTCTCATTGTCAATCTGGTGTCCATCATCACCCTGCGCGAACTCGGGCCGCTGCTCACCGCCATTCTGGTGGCCGGGCGCACCGGCTCGTCGTACACCGCGCAGATCGGCACCATGCGCATCACCGAAGAGGTGGATGCGCTGCGCGCGCTCGGGCTGTCGCCCTTTGAGATGCTGGTGCTGCCCAAGGTCATCGCCCTGGTCATCACCCTGCCACTGCTGGCGCTGTTTGCCGATGTGATGGGGCTGGCGGGCGGTGGGGTCGTGGCCGCGGTCGGCTATGGCGTGCCGCTGAGCGAATACGTCGCGCGAATTCCGCAGGTGGTGGGGCTCAAGACCCTGGTGCTCGGCCTGGTGAAAGCGCCGGTGTTCGCCGTGGTCATCGCCCTGGTGGGCTGCATGCAGGGCCTGCGCGTTGCGGGCAGCGCGGCGGCGGTGGGCCGCGCCACCACGGTGAGCGTGGTTCAGGCCATCTTTCTGGTGATCGTGATCGACGCCAGCTTTTCGGTGCTCTACAACCTGCTGCACCTATGAACGCAGCGGATCTGGTCATCGATGCGCAAGGCATCGTCAACCGTTTCGGCGACGTGGTGGTGCACGAGGGCCTGAACCTGGCCGTGCCGCGCGGCGCCATCATGGCGCTGGTGGGTGGCTCGGGCTCGGGCAAGACGGTGCTGGTGCGCAGCCTGCTCTTGCTGCGCGCACCCAGCGGCGGCACGCTCAAGCTGTTCGGGCAGGACGCGCTGGCCGCAAGCGACGCGCAGCGGCAGGCGCTGCGCCAGCGCATCGGCGTGCTGTTTCAGGGCGGCGCGCTATTCACCGGCCTGACCGTGCTGGAAAACGTGCTGCTGCCGCTGCGCGAGCAAGGCCTGGTGGACAAACGCCTGCTGCCCGAACTGGGCATGCTCAAGATCGGTCTGGCCGGGCTGCCCGCCGATGCGGCGCACAAATATCCGGCTGAACTCTCGGGCGGCATGGTCAAGCGCGCCGCGTTGGCCCGCGCGCTGGCGCTCGACCCCGAACTGCTGGTGCTCGACGAGCCGACCTCGGGCCTCGACCCGATCGGCGGCGCGGCGTTCGACAAGCTCATCCGCGAGCTGCGCGACCTGCTGGGGCTGACGATTCTGCAAGTCACGCACGATCTCGACTCCATCTGGCATGGCAGCGACACGGTGGCGTTTCTCGCCCGCAAAAAAATGCTGGCGGTCGGCCCCGCTGCAGAACTGGCGCAGCGCGACGAGCCCGAACTGGTTGCTTATTTCCGCGGCAGCCGTTCGGCCGCTTATCTGCACGAAAGCCTTTCGAGGTAGGACATGGAATCGAAAGTCAATTACACCGCCGTCGGCCTGTTCGTGGTGCTGCTGGGCGCGCTGCTCGGCGGCCTGGGCTGGTGGCTGGCCACCGGCGGCAAGCAGACCGCCACCCGGCCCTATCTGATCTACGCCACCGACAACGTCAGCGGCCTGAAAACCGACAGCAATGTGCTCTACCGCGGCGTCACCGTGGGCAAGGTCGCAAGCATCGAGATCGACCCGAAAAACCCGGCCCTCATCCGCATCAAGGTCGAGATCGACAGCGCGGTGCCGGTGCGCAGCGACACCGTAGCGCAGCTCAGTCCGCTGGGCGTCACCGGGCTGTCGGCGGTGAACCTGATCGGCGGCGCCTCGTCGACACCACTGCCCACCCCGCCCGGCGAGCCTGACCCGGTCATTCCCTACAAGCCCTCGGTGTTCACCCAGATCGAGGGCGGCATCAACGACGCGGCCATCACCCTGGCGCGCATCAGCCAGCGGGTGGACGCGCTGCTCAGCCCGGCCAATGTGCAGTCGATCAGCGACACGCTGCGCAATCTGCAGACCCTCTCCGCCGCTCTGGCGGCCAATCAGAACAATATCAATCAGATGTTTGCCAACGCCCGCCAGACCAGCGCCAACCTGACGCAGATGAGTGCGCAAGGCAGCGCGCTCATGCTGCAAAGCCAGGCGCTGGTGAAGCGGCTCGATGGCGTGTCGGCCCAGCTTGGCGGCTTGATGCCGCAGATCGGCGCCGCCGCCAACAGCGTTGCCCAGGCCGGAGACACCACCACCGCTTTTACCCAGGCTGGCGTGCAGGCCATGACTCAGCTTCAGACCCGCACCCTGCCCGAAGTGGACGCGCTGGCGCGCAATTTGCAGCAGCTCAGCAGCCAGCTCGGCGCGCTGACCGAAAACCTCAAAGCCAACCCCAGCCAACTGCTGTATGGCCCGGCCTTGCCGCCGCCGGGCCCGGGAGAAAAACCATGACCGTCTCTTTTGTTTTGCGGCTGCGCCGCGCCGCCCTGGCCGCTTTGCTGAGCCTGGCCAGCCTGACCCTGGCCGCCTGCACCCTGCCCGTCAACCGCGCGCCGGCGCAGCAAACCTACCGCCTGACCGCGCCCGAGATCCGCACCGCGCCGCTGCCGCAAGCCACGGTGATTCAACTCCTGCCGGTGCGCGCCGCTGCCGGATTTCAGTCGCCCGCCATGATGTACAGCCGCAGCCCCGACACGCTGGAACCCTACCGCGACAGCCGCTGGCTCGCCCCGCCGGCCCAGCTGGTGGGCGAAGCCATCGACCGCACCCTGAGCCGCCAGCCGTGGGTCAGCGCCGTGCAAGAGCAGGCCGTGCTGGTGAACGCGCCGTGGACGCTGCACTGCAAGCTGAACCGGCTGGAGCACGATGTCCATGCGAATCAGGGCACCGTGCACTTGGATCTGGTGTGCGATCTGGCGAACCAGCGCACCAGCCGCATTGCCGCGCATTGGCATTTCGACGGCCGCCAACCCATCGCGGTGAACGACGCCGCGCACTTCGCACAGGGCGCTCAGGCCCTGCTGGATCAGGCGCTCAAAGGCATCGTGGAGCACACCCGCGCCGCCATCGCAGCAGCGCAGTCCTGACGCATCCGACCCATCAGCACTCTTCGCGCTCGCTCCAGGCCACGGCCTCGAAGTCGCTCAGGCTCAGGTATTGCGGCACATACTCGCCACGATGCCGCTGCAGGTGGCGGAAAAACGCGCGCAGATGATTGCGCGAGCCGCGCTCCAGGTCGTCGTAAACCGCCAGAATTTCCGGCTGACGGGCGCGGCTGCGCGCTTCGACCAGATCAAAAATATCCAGCTCTTCGATCAGCAGCCCAACCTTGATGGCATCGAGCTCGCTGCGCAGGCCGCGTTCCACCAACTGGTTGTGCAAGCTCTGAAAGTCGGGCGTGCGAAACTCGCCCACCGCCAAACCCTGCGCCGGGTCGGGCAGGTCGTAATGCGTCAGCAGCGCGGCAATGGCGTCCATATGCGCCTGCTCGGCCCCGCTGATGTTGACCAAAGGCCGCAGCGCCCAGCGCTCGCCGAGTTGCAGATAGACATCGCGGGCGATTTTCTCTTCCTCGCGCATGTGCAGCAGGTCATGCTCTTCTTCGGCGCTGAGCGCCTGCGCGGTGTGCGACTGAATGCGCTGGCGAATGGCCGCCATATGCTCGGTGCGGTGTTGATGCCGGTCCTGCATGAACCGGGGGGAGAGGATTTGTTCCATGATGGCGTCCAGTCTGAAATGGTTTTTCATTCTGGGCGCATGACGCCAGCATGGGTTTGAGTCAGCGCAAATCCTGACGGGTCAGCCACATGGCATCTCCGTAGCTGAAAAACCGGTAGCGCTGGGCTATGGCATGGGCGTAGGCCGCGCGGATAGTGTCCATGCCGGCAAAGGCGGACACCAGCATCAGCAAGGTGGACTTGGGCAGATGAAAATTGGTCAGCAGCGCGTCCACCACGCGAAAGCGATATCCCGGCGTGACGAACAGCGCGGTGTCGCGGGCGCCTGGTATCACCGTGCCGTCTGGCGCCCCGGCGGCTTGCGCCGCCAGCGCGGCCGATTCGAGCGCACGCATGGACCCGCGGGGCGGCGTGCAGCTGGCCAGCCACGCGCGCCTCGGCCTGCCGGGCCCGCAGCTCGGCAATCGCTTGCGCGGTCGCCTCGGGCACGGTGTACCACTCGCTGTGCATTTGGTGCTGCCGCAGATCGTTCACCCGCACCGGCTGAAACGTGCCCGCCCCCACGTGCAGGGTGACGGCTGCGCGCTGCGCGCCCATCGCGTCGATTGCCGCCAGGATGGCCTCGTCGAAGTGCAGCCCCGCCGTGGGCGCCGCCACCGAGCCGGGGTGCTGCGCATACACCGTCTGGTAGCGCTGCACATCGTCGCTGCCCGGCGCGTGGGTGATGTAGGGCGGCAAGGGCACCGCACCGTACTGCTGCAACAAAGCCAGAGGCTCGGCTGGAAACTCCAGTTCGAACAGGCCGCCATCCGGCCCGGCCCGGCCCAGGGTCGTCACGGCGAAAAGCGGCGCTGACCCGTGCGGCTCGTCGCCTGCCGCGGCATCGGGTCGAGCCGCGCCCAGCCACAACACCTGGCCCGGCTTGGGCGATTTGCTCGCCCGCACATGCGCCCAGACCCGGTTGTCCGCCTGCACCCGCTCCACCAGCACTTCCACCGCGCCGCCCAAAGCGGCCCCGGCTTCCCCGGCCGCCTTGAAGCCCCACAACCGCGCAGGAATCACCCGGGTGTCGTTGAACACCACCAGATCGTCTGCGCGCAGCAGACCGGGCAAGTCGCGAAACCCACGGTCGATCAGCGTCGGCGGACTGCCCGCATCGAGCAGGCGACTGTCGCTGCGCCGCGCCGGCGGATGCTGGGCGATCAGTTCGGGCGGCAGATGAAAGTCGAAATCGTCTGCGGTGAGGCCGGGCGACATCGCGCCCGACTCGACCGCGGAGCCACGGGGAAGGGAAACAGTCATCAGTGGGAATTAGTTTGAAGCCAGGTTGAGGCCAAGTAGCCGGTTGCGCCCGCCGACTCGCCGTGCGCTGTACGGCTCAAGCGCGCACGCGCCGCAGCAGGTTGAGCAGCCCGGAAGGCAGCATGATCTTAAACAAGGTGCGCAGCGTTTGCCCCCTGAAGGTGTGATAGACAAAGACGCTGCTGGCCAGCAGACCGAAAGCCGCCTCGGGCTGAAGCTCGGCCAGCACGTCGGCCGCACTGAGACTGAGCGCACCCAGGTGACGCAACGAACGGCGATCTCGGCGCTGGCCAGGATGGCTGTCGCGCGCATAGATTTTCTTGGCCACCGAAAGTGAATCCAGCGCTGTGCGCGGGCTGGAGGAAATCTGCGTCGGGCTGCGGCGGTAATCGAGCAAGGGAATGTCGAGATGCGCCACGGGCCCGGCACGCGCCACGCGCACGAACCATTCCCACTCGCAGACGATCTTGATCTCGGGATCGAACATTCCGGCGCGCTGCAGTGCGTCCCGGCGGAACATCACCGTGGGGGGATGGATGAAATTGCCCTGCACCAGTTCGTCGTAAACCTCTCCCCAGTAAACCGCGATAGAGGCTTGGCCGTTCTGCCGCGCGGTCTCCTCCGGTAGCAAGGCAAAAGTTTCTGCCTGCGGATACCGCGCCCTCAGGCCGCCCCGTTGCGGGCTACAGCGGGAGTAATAGACGCCGCAATACGAGGCAGGCGCCAGGGGCCCGGTTTCGTCGAAGGCGCTGAAATCGGAACTGCAGAGCAGGATGTCGGGGTGCGACTGGAGGTAGCGCAGTTCAATCGCGATGCGATCCGGACGGCACAAATCGTCGGCATCGAGCAGCGCGATATAGTCGCCCCGAGCCGCCTGCACGCTCGCATTCCTCGCCGCGCCTATGCCCGCATTGGTCTGCCGGATCGTCCGCACCCGCCCTGCATAAGCCTCCAGAACTTCCGCCGTGCCATCGGTGGAGCCATCGTCCACGACCACGACATCGAGATTTCGGTGCGTCTGGGCGAACAGGCTGTCGAGCGTTTGCGCAAGGGTGTTGCGGGCGTTGTACGCCGGGATGACCACGGAAACCAAGGCTTCCGGGTCGGTAGTCCCTGACCTGCTCGAATCGGCGTTCATGGGCTCGGCTACTCGGCTACGGGGTGTGCGGTGAGCTTCGTTTCCACAACGTCCTTGTCCTCGGCAGGTGCTGCCGAAGCGCGGTTTGCAGCAAGCCTGGCCTTGACGCGGTAAAGCCAGCGAATCAAGCCTGGGCGATGAACCCGCAAGCCGAGTGTCTCGCGGGTTTGTTGAAAGTAGTGCCGCTTGTGGTCGTAGTCGCCTTTGAGCATGTCGAAGCGCGTGCAACGTTCCCCGATCGCCGCTTCGATGACATAACCCATGAGTACTTCGCCTGGACTGAGCGCAAGATGCTGAGGATCGAATCCAGCCTGAAAGTAGTAGAGCGTTGCGCCGTTGCGAAAACCGTAGAACATGGCAATGGTCTGACCACTCATCTCCAACCCGTACAGGCGCAACCGGCCTTGCGCCAGCAGGGCATGCATGAGGGCGCGATGGAATTCAAGGTACTGCGGCGAGGTGAAACTGAGTTCTTCGGTACGCCCTTGCCAGCGCAGCCGATGCAACTCGGCGAGCCGCTCAAACGCCCAATCGATTTGCGCGTCTTGCTGGATCTGAAAAAAACGCGCTTCTTGCTGCGCTTCAAATTTTCGGCGCTTCCGACCTAAAACTTCACGTCGATTACGGCTGAGTCCTTTGCGATAACGCTCCCAGTCCGGCGGCAAATCGCCGTAGATGATGCGGTTCACCGGCGTGCGCTCGATCGAGCCTGAAATCTGTGTGCTTTGCTGCGTCCAGCAAGCGACCAAGGCCGAATCGGCGGGCAGATCGACGAGATCGAGCAACTGCCAACCGGACACGTTGTTCAGCACATGATCGACGAACGCTCTGGCAACGGCCTGTTCGTGGGCGGGATCGAACAACATGCCCAGATCGTCGGGCGCGGTATCGCCTCCGGAGCCGAGGGGCCTGAGCTTACGCACGCGCAGGATCTTGAAGGCGCGGTGCGTCTCCAGGTACAGCGGAAAAATGCCCACGGCCTGACCGCCAAAACGCGCCACCAGAATCTGCAGTTCTCGTCCCTCCCCATACTGCGACCACCACAGACGCTGCCAATCCCAGCTGAGAAACAGACTGTTGCGCGGGGTCAGGCCCTCGATGGCGCGCCACTCGGGCTCCAGGGCGTCGAAGGCCGGCGTCGTGGTGATGAGTTCAATTTGCATGGATCAGGCCTGGCACGAAGCGGGGCGGCAATGCGCGAATTCAAGTCTCTCAGGCCCAAGGTCGATGCATGCGCCAGGCCAGTAGGGGAAGATGCGATGTCACAGGAATGCGCGGAATTGCGATTGGATCGACCGCGGCCGACACCATGCCCTCTTCAGTCGTCACGGCCGCGCGGTAGATCGACCGGGCGACCTTCCGCACTCGCTCATCCGTCGAACCGTTGGGGTAGCAAAACAAATCGACCCTTCGGCCCAGCTCTGTCTCGAGTCGCTCACGGCTGTCCTGCAACTCGTGCTGGATTTCATCTTCCGTCAGCGTGGGCAGGATGGGGTGGGTCAGGGTGTGCGAACCTATCGTCAGGCAGCCGCGGTCGCAGGCGCGCACCTCATCCCAGCTCATCATGTCGTAAGCCTCGTGCTCTGCAGGGATGGGCACGAAGCGCGGCGTGCAATCGCGCAGAACGTCCTGCGCATGTTGTCTTTGCGGCAGGGACAGGGTTTTCATCCAGGCAATGAAGCCTTCGAGGTGATGCGCAGGCGAATTCAAGGTCTGCGCACACTCCATCAGCCCTTCATTTGATAAACGCTTCAACCGGGCGCGCGCCTCGTGGTTCCACATCCACTGCCTGGCATCCACCAGGCCAGGACAGACAAAAATCGTGGCCGGTATCTCAAGTTGCTCGAGGATGGGGCGGGCGATGCGGTACTGATTGCACAGCCCGTCGTCGAAGGTGATGGCGAGCTGGCTGCGGCCGGCCCCAGCGGGCGCGGGCACACCGTCCAGAATCTCTCGAACCATGAGATCGAGCGGCACGATGGCATAGCGCTGCTTCAGCCACGCCAGCATGCGGTGGAAATCTCCCGGAGGCATCGTGCTTCCACCCACGCCGTGCAGCATGAGGATGCGGCGCACAGGATGGCGATGCGCTAGCCAGTGCGACACCCCACTGCCGAGCGCCACCGCTAAAGCGGAGGTGCGCGCGTAGCTTTTGAGTGCGCTTGGAGCCGTGGGAGGGGAATCAGCCATGCGATTCTGGAAAGTTGCTGTACAGATTGTCTTAAGCCCAAAAAGGGCTCGAAATCGTTAAAACCACTATACAAATAATTACGACTGTGAAGAAACCCGCCCCCCTGAATGAATGGCGGGATAAGTACGCCCTTCACCAAGGCTAGGTCGTACGTACGAAAGAACGGCACAAACACGGGAACAGTGAGCCATCGTTTCATACAACACCCGATAAAAACAGGAAATAAGTCACCAACTTGCGTCTTGCAGTGGAACCCTGCCGAACCTTCAACCATTTGAACGGCGCAGCAGCAACATGCCAATCCGGCCTCAGCCTAGTTTTACTCAATCAATCGAATTAGAACTTTTAATTGTTCTTTTCAATTATTGCGGCCTAAGCTGCAACGGTCGCATCAAGCACCTCGAAGCGATGACAACCTCAAGGAGTCAACCATGTCGAACGAT
>NZ_MEGQ01000003.1:152397-163934 GCF_001725585.1 Thiomonas sp. SCN 64-16
GCAATGCCCGGTGGCGCACAGCACCCACACCAAGACTGTCGCTGGGGCGATGGGCAACGCCAATTGGTGGCCCAACCAGCTCAACCTCAAAATGCTGCACCAGCACGCGCCAGCGTCCAATCCGATGGGCGAGGCGTTCAACTACGCCGAAGAGTTCAAGACCCTCGATCTCGACGCCGTGATCCAAGACCTCAAGGCGCTGATGACCGACTCGCAGGACTGGTGGCCTGCGGACTACGGGCACTACGGCCCGCTGTTCATCCGCATGGCTTGGCACGGCGCGGGCACATACCGCATTGGCGACGGGCGCGGCGGCGCGGGCAGCGGCTATCAGCGGTTCGCGCCGCTCAATAGCTGGCCTGACAACGTCAATCTCGACAAGGCGCGGCGTCTGCTGTGGCCGATCAAGCAGAAGTACGGCCGCAAGCTGTCTTGGGCCGATCTGTACATTCTCGCGGGCAATGTGGCCCTCGAATCGATGGGTTTCAAAACCTTTGGTTTCGGCGGCGGACGCGTCGATGTGTACGAGCCGGAAGAAGATACCTATTGGGGTTCGGAGAACACTTGGCTGGGCGATACGCGCCACGGCACGCAACAGACCGAACTCGAAAACCCGCTCGCCGCCGTGCAGATGGGGCTGATTTATGTCAACCCGGAAGGGCCGGGCGGCAAGCCCGATCCGCTGGCTTCGGCGCAGATGGTGCGTGAAACCTTCGCGCGTATGGCGATGAACGACGAAGAGACCGTGGCGCTCACCGCCGGCGGTCACACCTTCGGCAAATGCCACGGCGCCGGGCCTGCCACGCATGTCGGGCCAGCGCCCGAGGCGGCCCCGGTTGAGGAGATGGGACTGGGCTGGATCAGCAGCTACAAGAGCGGCAAGGGCGGCGACCAGATCGGCAGCGGCCTGGAGGGCTCTTGGACGCCCACGCCGACGCAGTGGGACATGAGCTATTTCGAGGTGCTGTTCGGCAATGAATGGGAAAACGTCAAAAGCCCGGCGGGTGCGCATCAATGGGTGCCCAAGCAGAACACCGACAAGAACATGGCCCCCTCAGCGGCGGATGCGTCGAAGAAGGTGCCCATCCTCATGACCGATGCCGACATGGCCATGCGCGTCGATCCGATCTACGAGAAGATCTCGCGCCGCTTCATGGCCAACCCGGACGAGTTCGCCGACGCTTTCGCCCGCGCCTGGTTCAAGCTCACGCACCGCGACATGGGGCCGCGCACCCGCTACCTCGGCAAGCTCGTACCCAAGGAAGAGCTGATCTGGCAAGACCCGGTGCCTGCGGTCGATCATCCGCTGATCGACGCGGCAGACATTGCGGCGCTCAAGGCCAAATTGCTCGCCTCCGGCCTGTCCATCCCCCAACTGGTCGGCACCGCCTGGGCCTCGGCCTCCACCTTCCGCGGCAGCGACAAGCGCGGCGGCGCCAACGGCGCGCGCATTCGCCTCGCACCGCAGAAAGACTGGGAAGCCAATCAGCCTGCCGAGCTGGCCAAGGTGCTGTCCAAGCTCGAGGCCCTCCAGAAAGAGTTCAACGCGCAGGCCGCGGGCGGCAAAAAAGTGTCGCTGGCCGACCTGATCGTGCTGGGCGGTTGCGCCGGGGTGGAAGCGGCGGCGAAGAAGGGCGGAGTCGACGTCGAGGTGCCGTTCTCACCCGGTCGTACCGACGCCACGCAGGAACAAACCGATGTGGCGTCGTTCGCCGAGCTCGAACCCAAGGCCGACGGCTTCCGCAACTACACCCGCAAGGGCTATGCCGGTTATGCCGCTGAATTGCTGGTCGACCGGGCGCAGTTGATGAACCTGAGCGCGCCCGAGATGACGGTGCTGATCGGCGGCATGCGCGCGCTGAACACCAACGTCGGCAAATCGCACCACGGCCTGTTCACCCAGCGACCGGAAACCCTGAGCCCCGACTTTTTCGTCAACCTGCTCGACATGGGTACGAAGTGGGAGCGCACCGCAACCGAAGGCGTGATGGAGGGCCGCGACCGCAAGACCGGGGCGCTGAAGTGGACGGCCACTACGGTCGATCTCATGTTCGGCTCCAACGCCCAGCTACGCGCCATTGCCGAGGTGTATGCCGGCAGCGATGCGCAGCAAAAATTCGCGCACGACTTCGCCGCGGCATTTGGCAAGGTGATGAATCTGGATCGATTCGACCTGGCCTGAACCTTGAGGAAGCCGGGCGAGGCGCAAGCCGAGACCGGCTTGGCTGGACTTCGCCGGGATGGCATTTATCCCGGCTTTTTTTGTGCGCGCGCAAGCCCTCCTCTGCGTCGCGCCAGTTAGCCCGCCGCACAAATACCGCTCTTTCAACCCAGATTTTCCATGGGGACACGGGTTGATGGCGCGGCGGGTTGGGGATCCCCCTCCCGACCTCCCCCACGGCGTGGGGGAGGTGAAATCACTCCCTCCCCACTTGTGGGGAGGGTTGGGGTGGGGTGGATTTGGCCCTGCGTGACAAGCCCATCGCCATCGCTATGGGCGCGAAGCGCGGGGGCGAAGACGCCCTGGATTCTCAAACTCGCGCCCGCCAGCGCCCGCGTAGGGGCGAAGCCCCGCCTCATGGAAGATCAGGGTTCAAGGTGAGTAAACTGCGCAGCCCGCTGCATCGCGTGCAGCACTGCGGCAACCTCACTTTTGTTCATGATGTCCCCTCTACACGGCACGCTCGGCATTGATTTCGGCACCTCCAATTCGGCGGTGTCTTGGGCGGAGCCACACGGACTGTCGCGTCTGATTCCGCTGGAGGGCGAAGCGCTGGCCATGCCCACGGCCGTGTTCTTCAACGCGGAAGACCGCCGCACGCACTTCGGGCGCGACGCCGTGCGGCAATACCTCAGCGGCTCGGAAGGGCGGCTGATGCGTTCGCTCAAAAGCCTGCTGGGCAGCCCGCTGCTGCTGGAGAAAACGGAGGTCAACCACCAGCAGGTCAGCTTTCAAGACATCGTGGCGACCTTCCTTGCCGAGTTGCGCCAACGTGCGGCGCAGGCGCTGGGCCGCGCGCCCACGCGGGTGGTCATGGGCCGACCGGTGCACTTTGTCGACGACAACCCGCAGCGCGACGCGCAGGCGCAGCGCTCGCTGCACGAGGCCGCCCTGGCGGTGGGGTTCGAGCAGGTGACGTTTCAACTGGAGCCCATCGCAGCGGCGCTCGACTACGAGCGCCGTCTGTCGCGCGAGAGTCTGGTGCTGGTGGTCGATGTGGGCGGCGGCACGTCCGACTTCACCGTGGTGCGACTGGGCCCGCAGCGCAGTGCGCAAGCCGACCGCAGCGCCGACGTGCTCGCCACTTCCGGGGTGCACATCGGCGGGACAGATTTCGACCACAAGCTCAGTCTGGAGCGGGCCATGCCCCTGCTGGGCTACCGCCACCTGGGGCCGCAGCAGCGCGAGGTGCCCAGCCGCGTGTTTTTCGATCTCTCGACCTGGCACCTGATCCAGTGGCTGTATCTGCCGCGCGCGCTGAGTCAGGCTCAGGCGCTGCGCGAAGACTATGCCGACCCCCGCTTGCACGAGCGGCTGATGACGGTGCTGCGCCACCGCGAGGGGCACCGGCTGGCGCATGAGGTCGAGCAGGCCAAGATCCGCTGCTCGCAGGACGATGCCGATACGGCCATCACGCTGTCGTTCATCGAGAGCGGGCTGCAGGCCTCGCTCACCCCCGCCGATCTGCGCGATCATCTGGCGGATTTGCTGTCGCGTACCGTGGCCTGCGCCCGCGACTGTGTGCAGCGCGCGGGCCTGGGCGACGGCGCGCTCGATGCGATCTACCTCACCGGCGGGTCGAGCGCGCTGCGCCCTTTTCAGCGCGCACTGCAGGCCGAGTTCGACGGCGTGGAGCTAGTGGTCGGCGACCTGTTCGGCGGCGTGGCCTCGGGCCTGGCGTACAGCCGCGGTTGATTCGTTGCGCAACCGGCGCGCCTGCACGCGGTTCTGCCGGAAAAAAGGCGGGTGCGTAGGACATTGCGAAAAACAGGCAGCGCTGTGACATTTTCCCGAGACGCCTGCCACCGAGTTCAGGAACAATGTTTACATTTCCCTCATGAGAAAACGCCGGGCCGCCCCAAGTTTTCTCATCCCCCTCGGGAGGGCCTGACGCGAACGCGGCAGGTCTGGGGGCGCTCTCAGCCGCCTGATTTTTGCCGTTGCGAACATGACCCCCTGGCCTCGCCGCAGTCTTGAGCCCCGTTCTGCCGTCAGCGGCAGCGAATCGGCACGCCTGACCGGCGAAGCCTCGCCACCCATCGGGCGGCTCGGCCTGTTTCTGCGCAGACAGGACGAGCACGCCTATGTGCATGATCTCTGGCCCGATATCGCCGCGCGGTTGCGCCTGCTCGGGCTGTTGGGCGGTCTGGTGTGTTTGCTCGGCAGCATCGTCGACTGGACCCAGCTGCACGATAGCCCCCCGTTCTTCAGGCTGCTGACCGTGCGGCTGGCCGTGTTGGCGCTGGGCCTGTATCTCTGGCGCGTGGCGCGACCCGGCGCTGTCGCGCGTCCGGCGCAATTGCGCACGGCGCTGATTCTGTTTGAACTCGGGGCCATCGTCGCCTTGCGTCTGGTCAATTTGGGCTATGGCGAGTTCTCACCCTATCAGGGACTGACCGGCCTGCTCATAGTGGCGTCGGCTTATGCCTTCGTGCCCATGCTCAGCCCGGTCAACTTCTGGCTGTTGCCGCTGGGCACCGCCAGCCTGTTCATTCAGGCCTACGGGTGGCATCACGCCTCGTGGCGCGACCTGAGCGCGCTGCTGGTCATCGCGCTGTATGTGCACATTCTGGGGTGGATGACTGCCGCCCACAACGCCCGCTCCGGCCGCCAGCTCTGGCTCGAACGCCAGCGGCTGGAAAAAGAAATGCGGGAGCGCCGCACCGCCGAGGGCAATCTGCGCCATCTGTTCGAGGTCTGCCCGGTGCCGCTGGTCCTGAGCCAGCAAGACAACGGCTCGGTGTTGCGATTCAACCGCGCTGCGCAAGCCTTGCTCGACCCGGAACGGCGCCACACTGAACCGGGCTCTGCCTATGCCTCGAATTTTTACGCAGACGCGCGTACTCGCAGCGCCGTGACCGATGCGCTGAAAGCACGCGGCGAAGCGGGCCCTGTGGATGTGCGCATGCTCACCTCCAGCGGCAATCACATCCACGTCATGCTGGCCGCCAGCAGCCTGCGCTACGACAACAAGGCCGCGGTGCTCACCAGTCTGGTGGAAATCACCGACCGCAAGCAGCGCGAGCAGGCGCTCACCCGCATGACCCAGACCGACGCGCTGACCGGGCTCTACAACCGCCGCGGCTTTTTTGAGCGCGCCAATGCCTTGCTGCAATCCGCCCGCGACCAGGCGCCCAGTCTGCTGCTGATCGACGCCGACCACTTCAAGCGCGTCAACGACACGCACGGTCACGCCGTGGGCGATACCGTGCTGGTGCAGCTGGCCAATCGCATGAACGCCGCGCTGCGCGAGGGCGACGTGATCGGGCGGATCGGCGGCGAGGAGTTCGCCGTCTTCCTGCCCGCCACTAGCCTGGAAAACGCGTATGAACTGGCTGATCGCATCCGCCTGTCGGTGTCGCGACATGCGCTGCGCATCCAGGGGCTGCGGGTGCCGATGACGCTGAGTATCGGCGTCACCGTTCTGCAGCCTGGCGAGAGCACTCTGGAAGCCGCGCTGGGCCGTGCCGATACGGCCATGTACCAGGCCAAACAAAACGGCCGCAACCGGGTGGAGCTGGCGGCGGCCTCGGTTTTGTAGGCGTCCGGCGCTGCTGCGCGCCCGAGGGGCGACCCGGCGTTTGCTCATGCGCTGATGCAAGCCTGAGGGATTGAGCGGCAAGACGCGCGATCGAGGCTGGTTTGAAGCAGCGCCATTCGCCGCCTTGACGGCAAAACACCGCCGTCCCTTATGCGTGCAGATCCAACACACTTCCTTCTATGCTGGGCGCTGGGCGATTTTTCGAGGGAATGCATCATGGAGAGCAAGCAGAGTAAGGCGGCGTTGCTGACGGTGTTCGCGCTGGTTCTGGCGCTGGTGTGGTGGCGTCCGCTGCAAGCCACGGCGCAACGGTCTGTCGATTCGGGGCTGCAGCGCGCGCTGGTGACGTTTGCTTCGGCGCGGGCGCTCAACGGCGTGCTCAGCGTGGCCAAGAGTGCGTCGGTGAGTTTTCAGATCGGCGCCGGCGCCTCGGTGCAGCCGGGCGCGGCACTCGACCCGCTGGACGATCTGGTCGAGCAGTTTTCCACCGTCATGCTCGTGGCGACTTTGTCATTTGCCATGCAGCAAGTGCTGATCGCGGTGTTCAGCGCCTGGCCGCTGGCGGTGGTGCTCTCCGCCTTGTTTCTGGCCTGGGCAGTGCAGGTGCTGCGAGAGCGCCGCGCACCGCCCTGGCTGGCGCGGCTGTCGGTTGGCCTGTTGGTGCTGAGCCTGAGCGTGCCCGCCGCCTCGCTGGCCAGCGAGCTGACCTATTCGCTGCTGATGGCGCGCGACTACGCCGCCGCTCAGCAGCAGGTCAGCCTGTCCACCCCCACAGCCTCTGAAACGCAGACGGCGGCGCAGGCCGACGGCGGGGCCTTGGACAAGCTCAGACAACTGTGGTCGCAGACGCAGGACATCGGCCAGCAGGTACAGGCGCTGCAGGCCAAGGCGAGCGGCATCGTGTCGCATCTCATCACCCTGGCGGCCGTCTTTCTGATCCAGACCGTGGTGCTGCCCCTGCTGTTTTTCTGGGGGATGATGCGGCTTTACCGGCTGCTGCTGGGAAGAACATGGCCGGGCCGGGCGCCCGCCGTAAGATGATTCGCCCCTGATTGATTTCTCCTGCAAGGAAAACCCATGGCCTCCTCCAAACCCGCGTTTCAATGGGACGATGCGCTGCAGCTCGACGCCCAGCTCAGCGCCGACGAACGGGCGGTGCGCGACGCCGCGCAGGCGTATTGCCAAGACCAGCTCGTGCCGCGGGTGCTCAGCGCCTTCCGCCATGAAACCACCGACCCGACGATCTTCCGCGAAATGGGAGCGCTCGGCCTGCTGGGCCCGACGATTCCCGAGGCCTATGGCGGCGCGGGGCTGAACTATGTGGGTTACGGGCTGATCGCGCGCGAGGTCGAGCGGGTCGATTCGGGCTATCGCTCGATGATGAGTGTGCAGAGCTCGCTGGTCATGCTGCCGATCTTCGCCTTCGGCTCCGAAGCGATGAAGCAGAAGTATCTGCCCAAGCTGGCCCGCGGCGAATGGATCGGCTGCTTCGGGCTGACCGAACCCGATCACGGCTCCGACCCCGGCGGCATGAGCACGCGCGCCCGTGCCGTGCCCGGCGGCTATGCGCTCACTGGCAACAAGATGTGGATCAGCAATAGCCCGATCGCCGATGTGTTCGTGGTCTGGGCCAAGGACGACGCGGGCGAGATTCGCGGCTTCGTGCTCGACAAGGGGGCAAAGGGGCTGAGCGCACCGGCCCTACACGGCAAGGTCGGCCTGCGTACCTCGATCACCGGCGAGATCGTGATGGACCAGGTGTTCTGCCCCGAGGAAAACGCCTTTGCGCAGGTGCGCGGACTCAAAGGCCCGTTCACCTGCCTGAACAGCGCGCGCTACGGCATCGCCTGGGGCGCGATGGGCGCGGCGGAAGACTGCTACGCCCGTGCGCGGCAGTATGTGCTCGACCGTCGGCAGTTCGGGCGACCGCTGGCGGCCAATCAGCTCATCCAGAAAAAGCTGGCCGACATGGCGACCGACATCAGCCTGGGGTTGCAGGGCGTGCTGCGCCTGGGGCGCATGAAGGACGAAGGCACGGCGGCACCCGAAGTCACCTCGCTGCTCAAGCGCAACAACTGCGGCAAGGCGCTGGACATCGCCCGCACCGCGCGCGACATGCTCGGCGGCAACGGCATTTCAGACGAGTTCGGCGTGGCCCGCCATTTGGTGAATCTCGAAGTGGTCAACACCTACGAGGGCACGCACGACATCCACGCCCTCATTCTCGGCCGGGCGATCACGGGCATCGCGGCGTTCTGAGTCTCACGCCACCGTCCGCGACGCGGCGCATTCCCGCTCAGGCGGCGACAAACTCCCAAGCGTCCATGCTGAGGTTGCCGTAGTGCACGCCCCCGGCATGATGACGCGGCGTGGCGCCCTCGCCAGCAGCGCCCAGCGCCCAGAACAGGGGCAGCAGATGCTCGTCGGTGGGATGCGCGCGTGCCGCATGCGGCGCTCTGCGGCGGTAGTCGAGCAGCGCCGGGGTGTCGCCGCGGTCGATCATGCCGCGCATCCATTCGACGAAAGCCTGCACGTAGGCGGCCGGTGGATCGTCGGTGCGGGCGGACGGCTGAAACTCGTGCAGATTGTGCGTCAGGCTGCCAGTGCCGAACAGCAAGACGCCTTGCTCGGTCAGCGGCGCCAGCGCCGCGCCCAGGCGGTAGGCGAGCGCGGCGTCGAGCGGCCAGGGCATGGCCAGCGGCATCACCGGAATATCCGCCTGCGGAAGCATCAGGCGAAGCGGTGACCAGACGCCGTGATCGAGCCCGCGCTGCGGGTCTTCGTGCACGCCCCAGCCAGCTTCGCGCAACAGTGCTTCTATCCGCGCAGCCCACTGCGGCGCGCCGGGTGCGGGGTATTGCAGGGCATAGAGCGCGCGGTCGAAACCGCCGAAGTCGTGCAGGGTCGCGGGCCGCGTGCTGGTGCCCAGAATGGGCTGCCGCGCCATCCAGTGCGGCGAAAAGGCGAGGATGATCTCGGGCCGCGGCAAAGCCTGCCCGAGCGCCTGGAGCATCGGCCCGGCGCTGCCCGGCTCCAGCGGTAGCATGGGCGAGCCGTGAGAGACAAACAACGTGGGCATGCGCTGATCGGGCATGTTCAGCTCCTCTCAAGGAAACGCCGGGCCGCCCCAAGTTTCCTTGACTCCCTCGGGGGGCGGGCTGGGCGCAGACCGGCCCTGGGGGCACTCATGATGGGGTGCGCACGCCTTCGATCTCCACGCGCACTTTCACTTCATGGCTCAGGCCGGCGGGGAAAGCGGTCATGCCGTAGTCCATGCGGTTGATCGTGGTGGTGGCGACGAAGCCGCTGAGATAACCGCCCCAGGGTTTGGGCAGATAGGCCACATCGCCCGCGCCTTCCAGCGTCACCTCGAAGGTCGCCGGGTGGGTCACGCCGCGCAGGGTGAGGTTGCCGTAGAGCTTGCCGTGGGTCTTGTTCTGCGGCACATAGCGCGTGCCGACGAAGCGGATGTCGGGGTGCGCAGCGGCATCGAAAAACGGCGCGGCCAGCAGATCGGTATCGCGTTGCGGCAGAAAGGTGTCCAGACTCTGCACGGGAATGACGATATCGGCCTTGTCTTTGGCGGGGTTCGCAGGGTCGAAGGTGTAGCTGCCGGTCACCCGTTTGAACACCCCGGTGAAGCGCCCGACACCCGCGTGGCCGATGGTGAACTGCACCCCGGAATGATCGGGATCGACGCGGTAACTCCCCGCCGGATCGGCATGCTTGTGAACATAGGCCTGCGGCGCCGTGGTTTCGGCGGCCCAGGCCGGTGCGGCGCAGAGCGCCATGGCCACGGCGGTTGAAAGCGCGGGGGCCAGAAGTGAGCGGGAGCTTGAACGCAACATGGTGAAGTCCTTTCAGAGAGAGTGTGGTGTGCGGTAAGTCAGTTGTGTGAGTTATGTCAGTTGTTATTGCGGAGAAACGACCAGATGCACCTGCACCGCAATGGCGGCGGCCACCACACTGGTGTCCGCCCACGAGCCGGTGCCCAGGCCGAAGGCGGTGCGGTCGAGCGTGAAGGCGGCGTCCATGATCAGGTCTTTGCCGTCGGGGTGGGTGCTCACCTGCACGCGCAGCGGCTGGCTGTGGCCCTTCACGCTGAAGGTGCCGCTAACCCAGTAGCGTCCCGGTCCATCGGGGGTGAATTGGCTGGAGACGAAACGGGCCTGCGGATCGGTTTTGGCCGCCAGCCAGTCGGCCCCGGCGAGCAGGGCGTTGGTCTGGGCGCTGCCCGCGTCCACGCTGGCCGACTGCACCGCAACCTCGACGTGCGACTTGGCGAGGTCGCCCGGCATGAAGTCGATCTGCGCAGTCACGGCTTTGAAATGACCTTTCATCGGCACGCCCATCTGGGTGGCGCTGAAGCTCACGCTCGACGCAGGCAAAGCGTGGGTGTAGGCCGCAGCGGGAACGGGCTGCGCCCAGGCTGCAGCGCAGATCGACAGCAGGGCGGCGCCGCACAGCGTTTTGATCGACAGAGGCGACATGGTTGATTTCCCTTTCCAAAAAAGCGCACGCGGAATGGCGAGTCTTGAGCCCATCAGTGGCGCGGGCGTGGCAACGAACGCGGCAACAGACGCGGCAGCATGCGCAGCAGCACGCCGTCGTGATCGATGAACTGGTGCTTGAGCGCCGCCGCCATATGCACGGCAACCAAGGCGGCCAGGGTGTAGTTCAGCGTGGCATGCACCAGCTCGAGCAGATGCGCCATCGCCGGGTTGGCGGGCAGCAGGTTGGGCAGCTTCCACACGCCCCACCACACCACGGGCACACCAGCCGCCGAACTCAGCGCCCAGCCGCTGAGCGGTATGCAAAGAATCAGTAGATAGAGCAGCTCGTGCATCAGGGCCGCGGCCGCCTGCTGCCAGGGCGGAATATCGCCGGGCAGCGGCGGAGGACGATGCGTGAGCCGCCAGCCGATGCGCAGCACCACCAACAGCAGCACGGTGATACCGAACCATTTGTGCCACGAATACAACTCGATTTTGCGCACCGAAAGCGGCAGCCCGTGCATATAAAGCCCCAGCGGAAAGAGGCCGAAAATCAACAGGGCAATCAGCCAATGCAGCAACTGCGCGGGCAGGGTGTAGCGGGCCACTTCGGCAACCGGGGTGGAGCTCATCTCTCCCCCTCTTGAGTACCCTCTAGAGTACCCGCGTGAGCGCCCGCCTGCTCTAGCGCCTGCCGCAGACTGTGCAAGGCCTGCTGCGACGCGATCAGCTCGGCAGCGCTCAGTTTTGAGAACGCCTGCGCCAGATGCGCCCCATGCGCAGGAAACACTTGCTCGAACACCTTCTGCCCCCGCGTCGTCAGCCGCACGATCTGCCCACGGCCATCGCTCGGATCGGGCAGACGCTGCACCAAGCCCTTGGCCAGCAGGCGATCGACCACGCCGGTCAGCGTGCCCTTGGTAATCAGGGTCTTGTCGCCCAACTGCTTGGGGTTCATGCCCTCGGTGTTGCCCAGCGTGACCACCACGTCGAATTGCGCCGGGGTCAACCCGAGGCTTTGCACATGCGCGGCGGAGTAACGCTCGAACGCCTGATAGGTGCGCACGAGTTCGCGCAACAAGGGCAAAAAGGGGGGCGGGGAAGTCACGGCGCAACCAGGGAAAAGAACATGCTGCGCATCTTAGTTCTCATTAGAACTATCTCTGCGCGCAGGGTCATTGCGGTTACGCGCCACCGGCACGCGCATCGCAGCCTGAAGTTCACGCTTCGAGGCCGCCCCTCCTACCATGTCGTCATGAACGGCGCCGTTATTTCTTCGCCC
>NZ_MEGQ01000004.1:0-88972 GCF_001725585.1 Thiomonas sp. SCN 64-16
AGACGCAGCTCGCCTTCAAGATCACAGGGTCTCCCGCCGTGCTTTCCCAGGCCGTGCGGGGATACCACCAGGGCTGAAGCCCGCTCCCCGCACGGCACATTGCCCGGAAGGCGAATCGCGCTTTCCGTTCAACGTGCAGCCGACGGGGACCCGTTCCGAGACTTACTGAAAGACCGCGCTCGCGGTCTGCCCGTTTTACCGGGCTGCCCCGCAACGGGTATTCACCGGAGGCTGCATTCCACATACCGCGCCAGGAGCGCGGCGGGTAATGCACGAAGGTGATGCCAATGATTCTCACAAGAAGTTTCGTCAGGGCGAAACAGCCCTGTTCCGCTGGATTCCGCTGGGCATGCTCACCCCCAGCAGCCTGCCCAAGGCGGCGGCCATTCTGCAGTCGCCCGATCCGCTGGCGGCCTTTCACAAAAACGAGAACGACTACGACTTTGCCGCCAACGGCCAACCCGGCGGCGGCATCGAGCCGGCGGAGT
Organism: Thiomonas sp. SCN 64-16; assembly: GCF_001725585.1. Lineage (NCBI taxonomy): Bacteria > Pseudomonadati > Pseudomonadota > Betaproteobacteria > Burkholderiales > Thiomonas > Thiomonas sp. SCN 64-16. The sequence goes on from NZ_MEGQ01000004.1 coordinate 489, forward strand.
CCATCACCCCCAAGGTACGCGCCGAGCTGGCGGCCAATCTCGCGCTTTACAACAGCGAAAAGCTGTTTGGCGTGCCGGTGGTGATCTGGCGCAAGGCCGATGGTCGCGCCGACATGATGATCGGCGTGCCCTCGGATGCGCAGATTCAGATCATGCTCAAGCAGGCGCGCTGAACGCGCCGCTCACAGACTGATCTGCACCCCGGCGGCGATGCCGCGCCCGGGCAGCGGCGCGAGTTGGCGCAGGGTGTCGATCGCGTTGGCGCTGTAAGCCGTCTGGTCGAGGAGGTTGCTCAGTTTGACGAACCACAGCCCGGTGCGGCCACTTGCCGTGAAGCGCTGCGTCAGGCTGGCGTTGACGCGCACAGACCCAGGAGTCGGGCCGAGCAGATCGCTGCTGGGCACGCGGTTTTGCCGTGCGGCCATTTGCGCTTCGACGCGCGCGCTCCAGTTGCCGCGGGTGTAGTTCAGCGCCGGAGTGAAGTGCAGCGGGGCGATGCGCGGCAGCGGCTGGCCGTTGGTCAGGTCGTCGGCGCGCACCCAGTCGAGCCGTGCGGCGAGATCCAAGCGCTGCCCGCCCTGGTCGAGCAGGGGCTGCAACAGGCTGGCCTCGATGCCGGAAAAGCGCGCCTGCACGCCGACGTAGAGAAATTCCGGCAGCGAATCTGGCGTGTCCAGCGGCACCGGATTTCCATCGCCATCAACGGTTTGGCCCCCGCGAACCAGCCCGATGTAATTGCTGTAGCGGGTGAGAAAGGCGGTGGCTGAATAGCGCGCTCTGGCGTTTTCCACCTTCACGCCCAGCTCCACGCTGTTGCTGCGCTCCTTGCGCAGCGCGGGGTTGCCCCGCTCGTAGGCGCCGGTGGCGTCGTGCGGGCCATTGGCGTAGAGCTCGTCGTAGCTGGGCGCGCGCTCGTTGTGCGCAAGCGTGCTGGTGAGCGCCACCTGCGGCGTGAGCGCGTATTGCGCCTGCACCGCCACGCTCATCGGCGTGAAGCGCTGCGCGCTGGCGGCGCCAAAGCGGGCGATTCCCGTGGCGCCTTCACCGTCTGAACTCACCCGCGCGCTTTCCAGCCGCGTCCCGGCCGACCAGGCCCAGCGCCCGCTGGCGCCGCTGGCCAGGCCGAAGACCGCGGTATTGCGGGTGTGGGTCTGCGGCAGGAAGGCCTCGTCCCCCAGCGCGGAAAAGGCCAATCGCAGCGCTTGCAAACCCAGTTGCAAGTCGATGCCGACCAAGCGGCGGCGCAGGGAAAGCTGCAGCGTGTCGCCCTGGTTGACGAACCGGGTCGCGGGCTGGCCGGAGTCGAGTTCGGTATGGCGGTAATGGGTATGGGTGTAAGCCAGGCCGAGCGCATCGGCGCCGAGTACATGCCGCAGTTCCCCGCGTAAGCTGGTGCGTTCGGAGCGCATGTCGATTTCCACGTTGGGATCGACGATGGTGCCATAGCGGTTGGCATCGCTGCGCACCGAAAGGCCGACGAATCCCCAGCGGCCGATCACCCCGCCGCCCAGACCGCCGCCGTAGCCGTCGGCGGCGGAGTTGCGCACCCGGCCATCGACGATCGACTCCGCCTGCGCACCGTCTGGGGCGACATAGTCGCTGGCTCGACGCTTGTAGCCGTCGGCGTGCAGGCCGAGCGCGCCGTTGCCGCCGTCGAGCGAAAACGCCGCCGATCCGCCAGGAAACGCGCTGTCGCCGCGAAGCTGGGCGATGCCTTCGACGCCGCGCAGCGGCGCGGTGGGAATGGCGTCGTCGATCACGTCCACCACCCCGCCGACCGCGCCGCCGCTGTAGGGCAGGGCTTGCGGACCGCGCAACAGCTCGATGGCGCGTGCCGCCAGCGGGCTGAGCGGGGCGTTGTGGTCATAGCTCGCGGCGGAGGCGTCGAGCAGCGGCGAACCGTTGGACAGGATGTCCACCCGGTTGCCATCGAGCCCGCGCACGACGGGTCGGTCGGCGTTCGGCCCGTACCAGGTCGAGGTCAGTCCCGGCAGACCGGAAAGCGCGGCGCCGAGGGTGCTCGACTCGCCCTGGCGCAGCAGGAGCTGCGGCCCGGTCAGATCGACCGTCGGCGCGCCTGGTGCGCCAATGACAGGGGCAGCGACGACATCAATCGCAGGCAAGGAGGGGGTCTCGCCAGCGGCTTGCGCCTGCGCGGGTATGGTCTGCGCGAGCAATAATGCCAGCGCTAGAGGCCGCAATTGCGGCAAGGGGTTGAGAGTTTTCGGCATGGAGGACAGGGCAGAAGAAACGTCTGAGAACGATTCGAGTGTCACGTTATCTTATAACGTAACACTGCGATGTGAAGGGCCTGTGCCGCGTCCACGCCTTAAGAGAAACCCCAGGTCTGCCACAAGATTTTTATCCCCCTCGCAGCTTGCAAGCTGCTCGGATTCGGCTCCGCCCAGGCTGCCGCACAGCGGATTGGGGCGTGGGCCTCATCCACCTCGCGGCTTGCAAGCCGCTCGGATTCGGCTCCGTCCAAGCTGCCGCAGGGCAGCTTGGAGCCGCGGGCCTCATCCCCTTGCGGTCTGACGTCAAGGGGGGCGGACTGGGGCGGTTTTACCCTGTCGTGTCCGGGTGTCCTTGCTGCGCGGGCCGGTGCAGGGCGCGCATGACGTCGCTTTGCGTGATCATGCCAACCAAGCGTGCGGCGTCATCGACCACCGGAATGTGATGGTGGCCGCTGCCCGCGAAGAGCGGAATCAGCTCCGACAGATGCCGTGCTGCAGACACCACCTGCACCCGCCGCGTCATGCGCGCGGCAACGGGTGTGGCCGACTCGCGCATGGCGCTGGGCGCTGCATCCGGGTCGGTGCGCAGATCGGCCGCGGTGACGATGCCGATGACCTGCCGCTGTGCGTCGATCACGGGAAGCGCCTTGATGCCATGCTCTTCCAGGCGATGCAGGGCGTCGGCCACGCTGTCATCGGGGCGGGCGGTCTGTACGTCACGCTGCATGATGTCGCTGCAGCGCACGCTGTCCAGCCGCTGTTGGTAGGCCTGCGTCTGGGCGTCTTCGAGCAGGCCACGCAGGGTGGCGCGGTCGATGTCGAGCACTTCGCCGTAGCGGGCCACCGCGGCGTCGATGGCGCTGGAGAGTTCGTCCGCATTGGGCAACACGGCGTCAGCCGCGGGCTGCGGGGCGGGGTGCGGTCTGCGCGTGGCCGCATGCCACAACAGGGCACAGAGCACCAGCAGCGCGGAGTTCAAGGCAACTGGCATGAAGGCAAAACGCCAGTCCGTGGTGTGGGTCAACACCGCCAGCAAGGCCGCCGCGCCGCCTGGCGGGTGCAGGCATCGCGCCTGGAGCATCAGCGCAATCGCACCGCCGACGGCCATGCCGGCTGCCAGCCAAGGCGGGCCGATCCAGAGGGCGCAGGTAATTCCCGCTAGCGTGCCGAGGGTGTTGCCGCCAATCACCGACCAGGGCCGTCCCAGCGGGCTGCTGGGCAGCGCAAACACAATGACGGCGCTGGCGCCGATGGGGGCGACCAACCACGCCAGCTGCGTCCAGCCGCTTGCGCCTTCGACCCACTGGCTGATCGCGCCCACGGCGGCCACGCCCAGCACTGCGCCCAGCGAAACACGAAACCATTCGGCGATGCCTACGCGCGGGCTGCCCGCGGCCTGTACCGCGCTCATGCATCCTTACGCAGCAAGGCGGCGTATTGGCGGCGCAGCTTATCGACCTTCGGCGCAATCACCGCGGCGCAGTAGCCCTGATAGGGATGGTGCGTGAAATAGTCTTGATGTTCGGACTCCGCGGGACTGTAGTTCGCTTCCGGTGCGATCTCGGTCATGATGGAATCGGTGAAAAGCGCTCGATCGCGCAGGCCTTGCACATAGGCGCGCACGGCGGCGAGCTGGGCTGCGTCATGGGTGTAGATGCCCGAGCGGTATTGCGTGCCGACATCGTTGCCCTGCCGGTTCAAAGTGGTGGGGTCGTGCATGGCGAAAAATACCTCGAGCACCGTGTCCAGACTGAGCACATCGGGGTCGAAATCCAGCCGGATCACTTCGGCATGGCCGGTCTGCCCCGTGCAGACCTCACGGTAACTGGGGCGCAGCGTCGTGCCATTGCTGTAGCCGCACTCCACGCGCAGCACACCGCGCAGCGGGCGGTAGGCGGCGTCGAGGCACCAAAAACAACCGCCAGCGAGGGTGATGCGCTGGGGCAATGCGGGCAAATTGAAGTCGGACATGGGGCGAGAGTCGTGAGTGCGGCAATTTGCCGCGGTCTGGGGATTGTCGAAGGCTGACAAAATGCACGCCTTTTCTATGGCGATTTTCGCTGACTATCCGCGGAGACGTTGTGCGGTTGTAAATATGAGGAGTTAATTGATGAAGCGTCTCAATTTGAGCCGTCGCCAGGCACTGGTGATGACTTCTGCCCTGCTGATGTGGGCCGCCGCCCCGGCCGCACTGGCGCAACGCGCAGGGGATATCGAAGTGACACGGGCGCAGGCGCTGCCGTCGATTCCCGGTGCGCGCAATGGCGGCGGATTTCTGACTCTCGTCAACCACGGTAAGCAAGACGACAAGATCGTGTCCGCCGCCTCACCCGTCTGCGGCCATGTCGAGCTGCACACCATGAGCATGGAAAACAACATCATGCGTATGCGCGAGGTCGGCGACATTCCGGTGCCCGCAGGCAAGACCCTGCGCATGCAGCCGGGTAGCGGCTATCACCTAATGTTCATGGACTTGAAAGCCCCGCTGAAAGAGGGCGAGAGGGTGCCGGTGACGGTGAAATTCGCCCATGGCGGGCAGATGGAACTGCAACTCAAGGTCGAGCCGCGCGACAAGATTGCGGGCGATGCGCCCATGCCGGACAAGGCCATGCAAGGCGGCATGCACTGAGAAGCCCGCAGACCCCTGAAATTGAGACGGGCCGCAAACCTGGAGGTATGCGGCCCGGGGTTCCGACAGTCGGGTTTGCTGCCGCCTGTCAAGCTCATGCAGGGATGCATGATGGGGGTCTAACAACAGTCCGGGTTCCACCCGATCTGTTTGCCGTAGCAGCTGCACTGCAACGACGAACCAAAGGTACGCCTCCTGCGTTGTCTGCGTCAAGATGAAACATGACTGCGGGCTAGGGGTATGGCTGAGACTCCCGAACAGCCTCTGCGCAATATCTTGAATTCATTGCGTTTTATGTCGTAGTCGGGCACGCCAGCAGGGTGTCGATCAGGCCTTGCATGCGAGCCTGCGCCTGGGCATCCGGCACGATGGCGCGGCCCCATTCGCGCTGAGTCTCGCCCGGCCACTTGTGGGTGGCGTCCAGCCCCATTTTTCCGCCCAGGCCCGACTGCGGCGAGGCGAAGTCCAGATAGTCGATCGGCGTGTTGTCCACCAGCAGCGTGTCGCGCACCGGGTCCATGCGGGTGGTGATGGCCCAGATCACGTCGTTCCAGTCGCGGATGTTCACATCGTCGTCGGTGACGATGATGAATTTGGTGTAGAGAAACTGCCGCAGAAAGCCCCAGATGCCGAACATCACCCGCTTGGCGTGACCGGCGTAGGCCTTGCGGATGGACACCACGGCGAGCCGGTAGCTGCAGCCCTCGGGCGGCAGATAGAAGTCCACGATCTCAGGGTATTGTTTCTGCAGGATGGGCACGAACACCTCGTTGAGCGCCACGCCCAGCACGGCGGGCTCGTCCGGCGGCTTGCCGGTGTAGGTGGAGTGGTAGATCGGCTGCTCGCGATGGGTGATGCGCTCGACCTCGAATACCGGAAACCAGTCTTGTTCGTTGTAATAGCCGGTGTGGTCGCCGAACGGGCCTTCGAGCGCGTGGAGATAGCCGTTTTTCTCCATCAGCGGCGCGCCGGTTTCGCTCTCACCCTTCCACCCGGCTGGAGCGGGCGGCAGATGGCCTTCGAGCACGATTTCCGCCGAGGCGGGAACCTGTAGATCGAGCCCCACGCAGCGAGCCACTTCGGTGCGCGCCCCGCGCAGCAGGCCTGCGAACTGGTATTCGCTCAAGGTGTCGGGTACGGGCGTGACCGCACCCAGCGTGGTGGCCGGATCGGCGCCCAGCGCAACGGCCACAGGGAAGGGTCGCCCAGGATTGGCCAGGGCGAATTCCCTGAAATCGAGGGCGCCGCCCCGGTGAGCGAGCCAGCGCATGATGAGCTGGCGGCGGCCGATGCGCTGCTGGCGGTAGATGCCCAGATTTTGCCGCTTGCGGGGTTGCGGCACGTTTTGCGGGCCTCGCGTGATGACCAGTCCCCAAGTGAGCAGCGGCGCCACGTCGCCCGGCCAGCAGGTCTGCATCGGCAGGCGGTTCAGGTCGACGTCGCCGCCCTCCAGCACGACCTGCTGGCAGGCGGGGCGCGAAACGGTACTCGGGCGCATGTCCCACACCGCTTTGACCAGATGCATCAACTCGCCCGCATCTTTCAAGCCTTTCGGCGGTTCAGGCTCCTTCAGGCGGGCGAGCACTTCGCCGATGCGGCGCAGCTCGCTCACGTCTTGCGCCCCCATACCCAGCGCCACACGCTGCGGCGTGCCGAACAGATTGCCCAGAACCGGCATGGCGTAGCCCGTCGGCCTTTCAAACAACACAGCTGGCCCACCCCCGCGAAGCAGGGCGTCGCAGACCACCGTCATGTCGAGATGCGGCGATACGGGCTCGGCCGTGCGCCGCAGCAGGGAAAGAGTCTCCAGTTGGGAGAGAAAGTCGCGCAGATCCCGATATTTCATATAACCAATAGAAGTGAAAGATAAGACCTTGTGCGTTGACTGGGAATAACGACGTTCCTAAAATTCGATCCGTGTTTGCCCTAGGTGCCTGAACTCAGGCGGGCAGCACACTCGCCCCGAAGCACGCCTTGCCGCGAACGACACAAAGATCGAACGCTGCAATCGATGCAGGCCTTTCTCGAAGGCCGCATCTTAGGCTGCCGGGCTCCCTCGGTGAGCCTGTGCTGTCGGATCTGTGCCCTTGGGAACTGGCGCTGGCTGTCTTGCGACACCGCGGCAATTCCATTCAGACACAGGAGTGTTCCATGTTGAACGCCATGCAATCTTCCCTGCCGCGCGCACGTCGGCTGGCAGGTGGATTTTGGGAATTGACCCACCAGACTTTGATGATGGTGGGCTTGTTTGTGGTGGCCGGAGGTGCGTATCTGTACTTCCAGCCTCAAGCGATGACGACCCTGGACCGCGGCCTCACGCAGTGGGTCATGGCGCGCAAGACAGCGGCTGACGAACTTCAGGCGCTGGCGCAAAAGCCGGCCGATGCCCTGCTGCCCATGGTGCAGGCTGAGCCCGCGCCGGGCAATGGCTTGCCGGTGCTCACGCCGCAACAGCGCACGGTCTCCAACTGGCTGGCGCGGCGCTACAGCATTGCGCCCAATGCCATGGCGCAGCTCGTCAGCGCCGCTTGGACGGTCGGTCGCCAGCAAAAACTCGATCCTCTGCTCATTCTGGCGGTGATGGCGGTCGAGTCTTCGTTCAATCCTTATGCAGCCAGCGGCGTGGGCGCCACCGGCCTCATGCAAGTGATGGCCAATGTGCACCGCGACAAGTTCGCTCCCTTTGGCGGGCCGCAAGCCAGTATCGATCCGCTGGCCAATATGCGCGTGGGCGCGCTGGTGCTCAAGGATGCCATCCAGCGCGGCGGTTCGGTGCGCGCGGGCTTGCGCTACTACGTCGGCGCCACGAATGACGCGAGCGAGGGCGGTTATGCCGACAAAGTGCTGGCCGAACAGGCGCAGCTCGAACGTGTGGCTGGCGTAGCGCCCAAGCCGGTCGCAACGCCGATGACGGCCAGCACGGCGGGCCACATCGTCGCGCCGCATGCGGCGCCTGCCACGGCCAAATCGACGGTAGCCGCAGAGCCTGAACAAAAACACGCCTCACTCACCTGACGCCACGCGACGCGTTAACATCTTCATCTGCACGACTGGCGATAGAAACCGGCAACATCCGCGGTTTCGAGGTGGGACGAACCACCGGGGAGTGCTGGACTTTAAGCCGTTCGCCTGGGCCAGCGCCATCGCTGTCAATGATCTTCATCAGCCCAGGCTTGCGCACTTCCGCATCTTGAAGGAAGCTGGCGCGGGCCGTTCAGACGGAAATTCGCCATGTTCGACCGCCGCATCACCATCGCCCAGACCGACCCCGAGCTCTGGGCCGCCATCCAGTCCGAGAACCAGCGTCAGCAAGACCACATCGAGCTGATCGCCTCGGAAAACTACACCTCGCCCGCCGTCATGCAGGCGCAGGGCTCGCAACTCACCAACAAGTACGCCGAGGGCTATCCCGGCAAGCGCTATTACGGCGGTTGCGAATTCGTCGATATTGCCGAGCAACTGGCGATCGACCGCGTCAAGCAGCTCTTCGGGGCCGAGGCGGCCAATGTGCAGCCCAACTCGGGCTCGCAGGCTAATCAGGGCGTGTTCTTCGCCTTGCTGCAACCTGGCGACACCATCATGGGCATGAGCCTGGCCGAAGGCGGCCACCTGACCCACGGCATGCCGCTGAACATGAGCGGCAAGTGGTTCAAGGTCGTGAGCTACGGCCTGAACGCGCAGGAAGAGATCGATTACGACGCCATGGAGCGTCTGGCGCACGAGCACAAACCCAAGCTGATCATCGCCGGGGCTAGCGCCTACAGCCTGCGCATCGATTTCGAGCGTTTCGCCAAGGTGGCCAAGGCCGTGGGCGCCTACTTCATGGTGGACATGGCGCATTACGCCGGGCTGATTGCCGCTGGCGTCTATCCCAACCCCGTGCCCCACGCCGACGTGGTGACCACCACCACGCACAAGAGCCTGCGCGGACCGCGCGGCGGCGTGATTCTGATGAAAGAGCAGCATGCCAAGGCCATCAACAGCGCGATCTTCCCCGGCATTCAGGGCGGCCCGCTGATGCATGTGATCGCGGGCAAGGCGGTGGCGTTCAAGGAGGCGCTCGCACCTGACTTCAAGGTCTATCAGCAGCAGGTGTTGACCAATGCCCGCGTGCTGGCCGAAACGCTGACGCGGCGCGGCCTGCGCATCATCAGTGGACGCACCGAATCGCACGTCATGCTGGTGGATCTGCGTTCCAAGAGCATTACCGGCAAGGAAGCCGAAAAAGTGCTGGGCGAGGCGCATCTCACGGTCAACAAAAACGCCATCCCCAACGATCCCGAAAAACCGTTTGTCACCTCGGGCATCCGCGTGGGCTCGCCAGCCATGACCACGCGCGGCTTCAAGGAGGCCGAGGCCGAGAAGACCGCCAACCTCATTGCCGACGTGCTCGACAACCCGCACGACCCGGCCACGCTGGAGCGGGTGCGCGCCGAGGTGAAGAAGCTGACCGACGCATTCCCGGTTTATTCCGCCTGATCGTCGGCTGCGCCCCTCAGGGCGGCGGTGGTGAGTGCCGAGAGGCGCTCGCGCTGTCGCCCTTTTTCATCGAAGTTTTCCGCGGCCAGCCAGCGCGTGAAAGCGGCGCGCAGTGCGGGCCACTCGCCGTCGATGATGCTGAACCAGGCGGTGTCGCGGTTGCGGCCTTTGACCACGGCGGCCTGGCGGAATACCCCCTCGAAGCTGAATCCGAGCCGCCGTGCCGCCTCACGCGAGGCGGCGTTGAGCGCATTGCATTTCCATTCCAGTCGGCGGTAGCCCAGTGCAAATGCCTGGTCCATCAGCAGGAACAGGGCTTCGGTCGCCGCGCGCCGACGTTGCAGCAAGGGCGAGAAGTAGAGGTGGCCGATCTCGATGCTGCCAGCCGCCGGGGTGATGCGCAAATAGCTGGCTAGCCCGGTGGCGCGGCCAGTGCCTGAATCGACGATGGCAAAGAACAGCGGATCCTGGCCCAGGCAAGTGGCCTGCATCCAGGCCTGGTAGTCGAATGCCGAGGCGAACGGACCGTAGGGCAGATAGTTCCAGCCGTCGCCGCGGGCATCCAGGGTTTGCGCGGCGTAGAGGTCGGCGGCGTGGCGCTGCGGGTCGGCGGGTTCCAACGTGCAGGTCGCGCCGATCAACGCGGCTCTCGCGGGGGGAGGAGGGGCGGTAAATCCGGGGACGGGCTGGCCGAGCGCGGCGGTGGATTGCGGGTCGGTTGGCATGGTGGCTTTTGGCGGCATGTGAGACGAGTCAGCCCAGGGTCATGAGTTGCGCGTTGCCGCCCGCCGCAGCGGTGTTGACGCTCAGGCTTTGTTCATGCACCAGGGCGGTGAGATCCATCATCGCACCGTCTGCAAGCTGGGCTGGGCGCAGGCTTTCGATGCGCAGGATCAGGCCGTCGCGCTGCGCCAGCTGGTCTTGCAAGCGGGCCAGGGCGTCGGCGTCGCCCTCAAACAAGACCACGCTCAGTTCAGGCAGGGTGTCGCGCTGGGTTGGAGGGCAGGAGCGCACATATGCCTTCACCGCGGGTGGCAGCGCGTCCAAAAAGGGGGCGAGCGGGCTGTCGGGGCTAGGCGCTTCGATGAGGGCGAGGTTACCCGTGGCGAGCGTGGCGGCGATGTGATGCACCAGGCCCAGCACCGTTTGCGGTATGCACCAAACTCCGCCACTGCGGGGCAGAAGCCGGTAGCGGTTGGATTCTCCCGTCGGCCCAGGCAGGGTGTAAACCGAGCTGATCGGGCTGTGGGCGAGATAGTGTTCGCACGCAGCCTGCGCGCGCGTCGTGTCCTCGTCATCCAGATTCATGGTGTGATTCTGCACGGCGGTCAGCAGATCGCGCAGCGCGGCGAGGCTTGCAGGTTCTGGGGTGATCTTGCTGCACTCGGCGGCTGCGGCCGCGAGGTTGGCGGGCAGCGCGCTGTTGGCCTGCGGCAGAGGCTGCACCAGCCGGTGCAGATAGAGCGGGCCACCGGCCTTGGGGCCGGTGCCCGAGCGGCCCATGCCGCCGAAGGGTTGCACGCCGACCACGGCGCCGATGAGATTGCGGTTGACGTACACATTGCCGGCGTGAATGCGCTCGCTCAGCTCGGCAATGGTTTCGTCGATGCGACTGTGCACGCCGAAGGTCAGGCCGTAGCCGGTGGCGTTGACGGCGTCGAGCACCGCGCCGAGTTGCTCGCGCCGGTAGCGCAGCACATGCAGCACCGGGCCGAATACCTCGCGTTGCAGGCGGTCGATGGTGTCGAGCTCGATCAGCGTGGGGCGAACAAAGGTGCCCAGCCCGCCGCTTTCATCGCGCCCCAGCCGGGTGACGCAAAGGCCAGCGGCCTGCATGCGGGCGATATGGGCTTCGAGGTTGTCGCGGGCCTCGGCATCGATGACGGGGCCGACGTCGATGTGCATGCGGTCGGGGTTGCCCAGGCTCCAGTCTTCCATCGCGTCTCGGATCATGCCGATCACCCGGTCGGCCACATCTTCCTGAATGCACAGCAGGCGCAGGGCCGAGCAGCGCTGACCGGCCGAATCGAAGGCCGAGGTCAGCACGTCGGCGACCAACTGCTCGGCCAGTGCGGACGAGTCGGCAATGAGCGCGTTCTGCCCGCCGGTCTCCGCGATCAGCACAATGCTGCGGCCCTGCGGGCTGAGGCGCTTCGACACGGTGCGCGAAATCAGTTGCGCCACTTCGGTGGAGCCGGTGAACATCACCCCGGCCACCGCCGGATGCGCCACCAGCGCCGCGCCCACCGTGCCGCCGTCTCCGGGAACGAGCTGCACCGCATCGGTCGGCACGCCGGCCGCGTGCAGCGCGCGCACCAAAGCGGCGGCGATGAGCGCGGTCTGTTCGGCGGGCTTGGCCAGCACCGCATTGCCTGCCGCCAGCGCGGCAGCCACCTGACCGCAGAAGATGGACAGCGGAAAATTCCAGGGACTGATGCATAGCACCACGCCCAGCGGACGATGGGTGGCGTTGTCAAACCGCGCCGCCGTTTGCGCGGCGTAGTAGCGCAGGAAGTCCACCGCTTCGCGCACCTCGCCGATGGCGTTGGGCAGGGTTTTTCCGGCTTCGCGCACGATCAGCCCGAGCAAGTTCTGCATCTGCTGTTCGAGCGCGTCAGCCGCGCGCTGCAGGCAGGCGGCGCGCTCGCCGGGCGGGGTGACTTGCCAGATCGGCGCGGCGCTCTGGGCGCGGCGCACGGCTTCGTCCACTTCGGTTCGGGTCGTTTGGCGCACCCAGCCCACCTGATCGCGCGGATCGGCGGGGTTGAGCACGGGCACCCAACCTTCGGCGGCGGCCTGCGCGTTATCGGCGGGCGGGGGTTGATCTGCGACGGTTGGCGACGCGTAGGCCATGTGCTGCGCGCTGCGCAGCAGCGCGGCGCTGAGCGAGGCCAGCTGTTGCTCGTTCGCCAGATTCAGCCCGGCGGAATTCAGACGCGCTTGCGCGCCCAGCCCGGAAAACAGTTGCCGCGGCAGCGGAATACGCGGATGCGGCGCGCCGAGCACGCCGGTCTCGATGGCAATCGCGCGGGCCTCGTCCACGGGGTCGGTCACCAGTTCGGACACGGGAACGGCGTCGTCGCCGATGCGGTTGACGAACGAGGTATTGGCGCCGTTTTCAAGCAGGCGTCGCACAAGATAGGCCAGCAGGGTGTCGTGCGTTCCCACCGGGGCGTAGATGCGGCAGGGGCGGGCCAGCTTGCCCGCGCTGGCCGGGCCGACGACCTGGTCGTACAGCGGCTCGCCCATGCCGTGCAAACACTGAAACTCGTATTGCCCAGCGTAGTAATTCTCCCCGGCCATCTGCATGATGGACGCCAGCGTCTGCGCGTTATGCGTGGCGAATTGCGGATAGACCGCGTCTGGCGCGGCCAGCAGTTTGCGCGCGCAGGCCAGGTAAGACACATCGGTATGCAACTTGCGGGTGTAGACCGGATAGCCGTCGAGCCCGTCGATCTGCGCACGCTTGATCTCGCTATCCCAATACGCGCCCTTCACCAGCCGCACCATCAGCCGGTGCCCACTGCGCCGGGCGAGGTCGACGAGATAGTCGATGACGAACGGACAGCGCTTCTGGTAAGCCTGTACCACGAAGCCGATGCCGTTCCAGCCCTTGAGAGCCGGGTTGAAGCACAGAGCTTCGAGCAGGTCGAGCGAGAGCTCCAGCCGGTCGGCTTCTTCGGCGTCGATATTGATGCCCACGTCGTAGCGCCGCGCCAGTTCGACCAGGGCGGTCAGGCGGGGCAGCAGTTCATCCATCACCCGTGCGTACTGGGCCCGTGTATAGCGGGGATGCAGCGCGGAGAGTTTGACCGAAAGCCCTGGCCCCTCGAAGATGCCGCGGCCGTGCGAGGCCTTGCCGATGGCATGCAGGGCCTGTTCATAAGCGGTGAAGTAACGCTGCGCGTCGGCCTCGGTGATCGCCGCCTCGCCCAGCATGTCGTAGGAGTAGCGAAAGCCCTTTTTCTCCTGCGGACGGCTGTTGGCCAGCGCCTCCGCAATGGTCTGCCCGGTGACGAACTGCTCGCCCATCAGCCGCATGGCGCGCTGCACGCCTTGGCGGATCAGCGGTTCGCCCCCCTTGCCGATAAGCCGCGACAGCGCGCTGGCCAGCCCTTTTTCACTGGCGGTTGCCGTCAGTCTGCCGGTCAACATCAGCCCCCAAACGGCCGCGTTGACGAATACCGACGGCGAGTGACCGAGATGGGCCTGCCAGTCGCCCCGACTGATCTTGTCGCGTATCAAGGCATCGCGGGTGGCGTTGTCGGGGATGCGCAGCAGCGCCTCGGCCAGACACATCAGCGCCACGCCTTCCTGGCTGGAGAGCGAAAATTCCTGCACCAAGGCCTCCACGCCGCCCATTTCGCGCCTCGCCCGCACGCCTTCGACCAGCCGCTCGGCCATTTTCCGGACGGCCATGCGCTGGGTGGCGTCTGGAATCTGCGCCAGCTCGATCAGCATGGGCAGACATTCCGGCTCTGGCCGATGCCAGGCTGCGGTGATGGCTGCGCGCAGATCGGTCTGCGGCAGCACGTTCTGCGCCCAGTCGAGAAAGGGAGTGGGAAAGGGGGTGGGCAAGGGGGTGGGCAAGGTTGCACCTTCCGGCTCGTCGTGCGGTGTGCCGGGTTGCGACGGCTTTTCGGTCGAGCTCAAGGTGCCAAGAGAAAACTCGCCACGCTCGATGCGTTCCACCATGTTCAGCGTGGCCTGCTTGATCAGCCAGTGCGGTGTACGCCCCAGCCGATCTGCGGCGAGCCGCACCCGTTGGCGCAGGGCTTCGTCCATTTTGATACCGGTTGTGGTTGCGCCCATTTTTATTCCTTTCGCGTGATAGGTTGCAATTATTGATCTTAGGTGCAACCAACGTATCAGGGATAACGCTTATTTCGATACCTTGAGGTGAGTCAACACGCCTTCTTGAGGAAGGCATGCAATGGTCAAGTTGACGCAACCTTAGGAGTCCTGCGATGCCATCCGCCTCAACCCTGCGCGATCTACAGACCCGCACCATTTTGTCGGCCCTGCAGACTGAACAACTGGAACGACTGCTCTCCCATGCCACCGAAGAGCACATCGCGGCAGAGGGTGTGATTTTTCTGCAAGACAAAGAGGCCGACGCCTTCTACATCGTGCGCGAGGGCAAGTTGCAGATTCAGGTGCCGGCCATCAACGGCCCGGGCGTCGAGGTACAGGCGCTGGGCGAGTGGGATGTGATCAGCTGGTCCTGGCTCATCCCCCTTATCGCTGGGCGTTTGAAGCCAAGGCGCTCACGCCGGTCACGCTGCTGCGCTTCGATGGCAAGGCCATCCTGCAGGAATGCGAGAGCGATCCCGCCCTCGGTTATGCCCTGATGAAAATTTTCGCCGGACTCATGTCCGAGCGCCTGCGCGCCGCCCGGCTGCGCATGATGGAAAGCTGGGCGCCGCCTGGCTGGGCTTGATGAGGGTCAGGTCGGCTGGCGCGCCCGCCTTGAAAACACAAAAAATCTGGAATTGCGGCACCGGCTTTGGCCTCTCGCCAAGCAAAGCCGTTAAATTGTGAACTATTCGGCAGGCGAAAAAGCCTAGACGGTAAACAATCAAACAAGTTCCAGTATGTGGCGAGCCTGCTCGACAGCACCCTTCCATTTGCATTGACCCCTCGATTTCATGCCCCTGCCTCAATCTGATTTCACCGCGTCTTCCATTTCGTTTCGAGGGTTTGGCCAGGCCATTGCTCAGCAAAACCTGCCGGCCTTCGGCCAGACCATGCAGGAGGTTTTCGCCGCCACTGAGAACGACAGCCTTTCGGGTCAGCAGATCGCAGAAATCATTCTGCGCGACCCAGCCTTGACCTCCAGCCTGTTGCGCGTCGCGAATTCTGCGGGCATGGGCTATGCCGGTCAAAACAAGGTGCTCACCGTCAGTCGAGCCGTGGTCGTCATGGGCCACAACGCCATTCGCTCGCTCTGTATTTCGGCCCTCGCAGTCGAGAGCATGCCGGAGAACGGCCCGTTTCGCGCTCGCCTTCTGGCCGCTTTGGGCACGGCCTTGCATGCGGCGGTGCAGGCCAAAGACCTCGGTTTGCGCAAGGGGTTACGGCGCGACGAGGCCGAGCGGCTGTTTCTTGAGGCGCTGATGGGGCGCATCGGAGAGCTGGCGTTTTGGTGCTATGGCGGCGAATTCGCGGAACGCGTGGATGAATTGCTTAAATCCGGAGTGAGTCCGGAGCTGGCTGAGCAATCGATATTGGGCATGTCGCTGCTGCAGTTCAGCCATGATCTGCTGCGCGCCTGGAATCTCGATGCGGTGATCAGAGACAGTGCGGAAGTCGCCGTTGCCGTGCAACTGGGTCGAGCCGCGCAGCTGGGCTGGGCGAACCCCGAGGCGCGTCAAGCCGTCCTGCATGTCGCGGCCCTGTTCCGGCAATCCGAGGCCCAGACGCTGAAACGACTGCAAAGCAATGCCGAACAAGCCAGTCAGCTGGCGGTAGTTCTCGGCGCAGGAGCCGCTACGAGGTGGATTCCCGCAACTCCGGCATCAACCGACGAAGAGTCCGCAGCCCAACCGACGGAGCCGCTCGAGATGCGGCCCGCCGAACCGACGGCCGACATGGCCCTGCAACTGCGCATGCTGACCGAGATGAACGCCGTTGCCGTCAGCCGCAAAGAATTGCCCATGCTGTTCGAGGCCTGTCTTGAAGGGCTGCATCGCGCTGTCGGCCTCGACCGTTGTGTGCTTTGTCTGATGACGCCCACCAGAGATCGTTTGCTCGCGCGTCTGGGGGCTGGCTCCGGTGTGGCCGATTTGCGCGCGCGCCTCCAACTGCCCTGGTCGGCCACGCTGGAAACCCAGCTTCAGGCGGGAAGCGTGCGCAGATTCTCGGCCGAGCAACCGCCGCCCGATTTTTTGCTCCAGGCCACGGCTGTGCACGACTGTTTGATGGCCACGCTGACCGTGGATCAAAAAATCATCGGCCTGTTTTATGCCGATCAACAAACGACGCAGCGGCCTTTGACGGCTGAAATCTTCGACGGCTTCAGGCGATTTGTCACCCAGACGGAGCTCATCGTGCGCGGTTTGCCGCGCTGAAGCGCGCTCAAACTCTCTGCAGACGCAGCAGACTCAGACCGAACGCACAGAACACCGAGCCCGACACCCGCTGCGGCCAACCCGAAGCGAACCAGATGCTCAACCGTTTGCGCGCCAGTACGGCCAGCCCCGCATAGGTGCTCAGCGCCAACAGCGAAATCGCCATGAACGTCAGCGTGAGCGCCAGATATTGCGGACCGAGCGGGCGCGAAGCGGTGAGAAACTGAGGAAACAGGGCCGCGATGAACACGATCGCTTTCGGGTTGCTCAACGCCACCATCAAACCCTTGACGTACAACTTATGCGGTTTGTGCGCAACGTCAGCAGTCTGAATCGTCTTCGCTTGCGCCCCATCGGGGCGCCGAGCCGCATGACGCCACTGCTGTACGCCCAGCCAGATCAAATAAGCGGCGCCTGCGAACTTCACCACGGTGAAGGCCAGTTCGGAGGTCTGGAGTATGGCGTTGAGCCCCAAGGCGCTGAGCGTCGCCAATACCAGCAACCCGGTGATATTGCCCAGCGAAGACAAGATGGCGTGCCTCCAGCCGTGGTGCATGGCGTTATGGATGGACAGCATGACCGCAGGCCCCGGCGTGAACGAGGCGGCCAGCGCAAAGCTGATGAACAGCAAGTAAGTCGTCCAGCTTGGCATCGCGAGGGTGGAGCGCAATCGGCTGCGTGTGAGTGAAGATTGGTAGGCCGTGCTGGGCTCGAACCAGCGACCAAAGGATTATGAGTCCTCTGCTCTAACCAACTGAGCTAACGGCCCAACTTGTTGGATTGCGCGAGAACGTCTCGCGCAAAAGGCGACATCTTAGCGGGCGAAGGTGGGTGGTGTGGGTAAGCGAGACACCCTCCATCACATCTGGAACGAGCCGCACGGCTACGCTTGCGCTTTGGTACTTTCCGCAGCCCATAAAACCCTCTGGAAATGCAGCATGAAAGGTCAATGCCAGGGCCATTCAATATCTGAACAAGGCGCTGAAGGGTTTGTGCCAGAGCATGGGTTTGCAGAACGATCTGCAGACCGTGTGCGGCCTGCAAGATCGGCGGCGATTAGCGTTCACGGGCTAAGCTTGCATTGCGGCCCGACTGGGCCGCGCGTTGTTTTGAGGGGTGCTCTGCATGTCGCAAACTGCTGTTTCCTCTTCCACCACAGAGTCGGATGATGCTGTCGTCAGCCGGGCCGCGTTTGTGCGCTTGTTCGCTGCGGTCATGCTGCCGATTTTTTTGGCAGCCGTCGATCAGACCTTGCTGGCGGCCGCCACACCAGCCATCGCGCGTGATCTGGGCGACTTTGCCGATAGCGCCTGGATCGCCGTGGGCTATTTGCTGGCCTCCACCATCATGGCGCCGCTGTATGGACGTCTCGGAGATCGCTATGGCCGCCGCGATGCGCTCATGGCGGCGCTGGGCCTGTTTGCGCTGGGTTCGCTGGCCTGTGCTGCAGCGCAGGGCATGTGGTGGTTGATTGGCGCGCGGCTGCTGCAGGGTCTGGGCGGTGGCGGTTTGATGGTGATGAGTCAGGCACTCATCGGCGAAGTGGTGCCGCCGCGCCAAAGGCCGCGCTTTCAGGCGTATTTCGGCGTGGTGTTCGTGCTGGCCAGCGTGACGGGGCCGGTTTTGGGCGGCTTGGTCGTCAGTCACTTCAGCTGGCGCTGGCTATTCATCGGCAATCTGCCGCTGGCCGTGCTGGCGGTGTGGCGGGTGTCTCGCCTCCCGGCCAGCGCGCGCTATGCGCAACCGGGGCAGTCGCACGATGCCCTGGGCGTTTTGTTGTTCGCCGCTTCGGCTTCCACCCTGTTGTTGTGGCTCACACTGGCGGGGCACCGTTTCGCCTGGGCTTCGCTGCCCAGCGCGCTCATGGCGGGGACGGCATTGGTGCTGGGCATAGTGCTGTTCTGGCGCGAGCGGCGGCATCCCCATCCGTTTCTTCCCCTTGAATTGCTTCATCTGCCCGCCATCGGATGGACGGCCGCCACCATGGTGCTGTTTGCGGCGGGCTTGTTCGCTCTGGTGTTCTTTCTGCCGGTTTATCTGCAGGTGGGACACGCCACCGGCGCGGCGCACGCGGGCCTGCTGCTGTTGCCGCTCACCGCCGGGCTGGTGCTCGGCTCCAACGCCACAGGCCGCGTAGTGGCACGCACGGGCCGTCCCGATGTGCCGGCCCGCTGGGGGTTGAGCGTTGCGGCGATGGCGCTGGGCTTGCTGGGCGTGGTGCCTGCGGCGCCGTGGGTCATCGGTGCGCTGGGGGTTGCGGCGGGGCTGGGATTCGGCACGGTGATGCCGACGGCGCAACTGGTGGTGCAGACGGTGGCGGGGCGCAGCCGCTTGGGCGCCGCGGCGGCCACGGTGTCTCTGGCGCGCTCCACCGGGGCGGCGGTGGGCACCGCGGTGTTTGGTGCGCTGGTGTTCGGCCTGACGTCGAGCGCCGACTTGCAGGCCGCTTTGCACACGGCAGATCCCGCCGCGGCTCAGTCGGTGATTCGCGCTTTCCATCTGGCGTTTTTCTGCGCCGGCGGGCTGACGCTGCTCGCCGCCTGGACCTCCACCCGGGTGCCGCGCGTGACGATTTGACGGCGCGCGCCCGGGTCGGTGGAAAATGTCATTTCCCTTCCCACTCGTCACCTCCACCGCCATGCACAGCCTCGACTCGCTCAGCCGTTTTTCCATCCCCGGCCAACTTCGGTTCCATGCCCATCCAACCGGGCTGATCTTCGCTGAAATCGACCATGCCGCAGGCGTGGCCAGCCTCTGTCTGCAGGGCGCTCACCTCACCAGCTTTCGTCCCAAGTCGCAGCCGGAGCCGGTGGTGTGGGTGTCTGAGGCGGCGCGCTATTTGCCGGGCAAGTCCATTCGTGGCGGCGTGCCGGTGTGCTGGCCCTGGTTCGGGCCGCACGCCAGCGAGAGCAGTTTTCCGGCGCACGGCTTTGCCCGCACCGTGCCCTGGGCGGTGGTGGACAGCGGGGCATCGCAAGGCGCGACGCACCTCACGCTGCAACTGCAGCCCTCAGACGCCACCCGCGCGCAATGGCCGCATGACACGCCGGTTTCCCTGCGCATCCGCGTGTCGGAGGTGTTGGAGATGGACCTGATCACGCACAACGCCACCGCGCAGCCGCTGCCGCTCAGCGAGGCGCTGCACACTTATTTCCAGGTCGGCGATATTGCCGAGGTGCAATTGCTGGGGCTCGATGGCTGCAGCTACCTCGACAAGACCGAGGCCTTCGCCCGCAAGCAGCAACAAGGCGCGGTGCGCTTCGCCACCGAGACCGACCGGGTGTATGTGGACACATCAGCGGAATGCGTCATCGTCGATCCGCTGCTGCAGCGGCGCATTCGCATTGCCAAGCAGGGATCGGCGTCCACCGTGGTCTGGACGCCGTGGGAGCTGAAAGCCGCCGCCATGGGCGACTTCACCGCGCAGGGCTGGCGCAACATGCTGTGCGTGGAGTCGGCCAACGCGGCAGACAACGCGCTCACCTTGCAGCCCGGCGAAACCCACACCCTGAGCGTGCGCTACAGCGCCGAAGCGCTGTGATCAGCTCGGGGTTTGCGCATCGGCGCGGATCCAGCGTGCGGCTTTCTCGGCGATCATCAGCGTCGGGCTGTTGATGTTGCCGCTGGGAATCCGGGGCATCACCCCGGCGTCGACCACGCGCAGCCCGGCCACCACGCCGCCGCGGCCATCGCGAAGGCGCAGCCGCGTATCCACCACCGCACCGGGGTCGTCGGCACGGCCCATGGCCGTCGTTCCCGCCGGGTGGAAGATGGTGGTGGCGATGTCTCCAGCCAGTCGGGCGAGTTCGGCATCGGTCTGAAACTGCGGACCCGGCTTGAACTCTTCCGGCGCGTAGCGCGCCAGCGCCGGTTGCGCCACGATGCGGCGGGTCAGGCGCAGACTGTCGGCCGCCACCTGACGATCTTCGTCGGTGCTGAGATAGTGGGGCGCAATGGCGGGCGCATCGGTAAAGCGCGGGCTTTTGATCTGCACCGTTCCACGGCTGCCGGGGTTGAGATTGCAGACGCTGGCGGTGAAGGCATCGAAGCTGTGCAGCGGTTCGCCGAAAGCGTCCAGGCTGAGCGGCTGGACGTGGTACTGAATATTGGGGTGGTCGTACTGCGCGCTGCTGCGGGTGAACACGCCGAGCTGGCTGGGCGCCATGCTCATCGGGCCGGTACGCCTGAGAGCGTATTCCAGACCGATCATCGCCTTGCCCCAGTTTGACGCCGCCCGCGTGTTGAGCGTGCGCGCGCCCTTCACCTTGAACACGGCGCGGATCTGCAGATGATCCTGCAGATTGGCGCCCACGCCCGGCAGGTCGATCAGCGGGGTGATGCCGTGTTGCTGCAGCAGCGCCGCAGGCCCCACGCCCGAGAGCTGCAGGATTTGCGGCGAACCGATGGCGCCCGCGCTGAGCAGCACCTCGCGGGTGGCGTGCGCCGTGATTTTTTCCTGGCCCGTCCACACTTCGACGCCGGTGCAGCGTTGGCTGCCGTCAGGCGCGGTGTCGAACAGCAGGCGAGTGACATGGGCGCCATTCCAGAGTTCGAAGTTCGGGCGGCCATAGCAGGTCGGGCGCAAAAAGGCCTTGGCCGTGTTCCAGCGCCAGCCGCCTTTCTGGTTGACCTCGAAATAGCTCACACCTTCGTTGCTGCCGCGGTTGAAGTCGTCGGTGGCGGGAATGCCGACCTGTTGCGCCGCCTGCGCGAAGGCATCGAGGATGTCCCAGCGCAGACGTTGCTTTTCCACCCGCCATTCGCCGCCGTGGCCGTGCAGCGCGGCGAAGGACGGGTCGTTCGCACGGTCGGCGCCGGCATCGCGGCGCCAGTGGTTTTCGTGGGCGATGAAGTCGGGCAGGCAAGCTTCCCAGCGCCAGGCCTCGTCGCCGGTCAGGGCGGCCCAGGCGTCGTAGTCGCGAGCCTGGCCGCGCATATAGATCATGCCGTTGATGCTGCTGCACCCGCCCAGCACTTTGCCGCGCGGGTAGCGCAGGGTGCGGCCGTTGAGCCCGGGGTCGGCTTCGGTGTGGTAGAGCCAGTCGGTGCGCGGGTTGCCGATGCAGTACAGATAGCCCACCGGAATGTGGATCCAGGGGTAGTCGTCCTTGCGCCCGGCCTCGATCAGCAGCACACGCTTGTCGGCATCGGCGCTCAGGCGGTTGGCCAGCAGGCTGCCCGCGGTGCCCGCGCCGATGATGATGTAGTCGAAGGGGGTGTCGGCCACGCTGCGCTTACTTGGACGTGGGCATGACGAACTCGGCGCCCTTGGGGGTGCTTTCCGGCCAGCGCTGCATGATGCTCTTCTGCTTGGTGTAGAAGCGCACGCCTTCTTCGCCATAGGCATGCATGTCGCCAAACAGGCTGGCTTTCCAGCCGCCGAAGCCATGCCAGGCCATCGGCACGGGAATGGGCACGTTGATGCCCACCATGCCGGCCTGCACACGGCGGCCGAACTCGCGCGCCACATGGCCGTCGCGCGTGAAGCACGCCACGCCGTTGCCGTAGGCATGCGCATTCACCAGTTCGAGCGCCGAGCTGAAGTCGGGCACGCGCACGCAGGAGAGCACCGGGCCGAAGATTTCTTCCTGATAGATGCGCATGTCGGGAGTGACCTGATCGAACACCGTGCCGCCGATCCAGAAACCTTTTTCATGTCCGGGCACTGCAAGACCGCGACCGTCCACCAGCAGCTTCGCGCCTTGCTGCACGCCGGAGTCGATCAGGCCGGTGATGCGCTCGCGCGCCGCCTCGGTGACGATGGGGCCCATTTCGGCATCGAGCTCCATGCCGTTCTTCACCTTCAGCGCCTGCGTACGCTCGACCAGCCGGGGCAGAATTTTTTCGGCCACATCGCCCACCAGCACACCCACCGAGATGGCCATGCAGCGTTCGCCCGCCGAGCCGAAGGCGCTGCCGATGAGCGCGTCCACGACTTGGTCGAGGTCGGCGTCGGGCATCACCACCATGTGGTTCTTGGCGCCACCCAGCGCCTGCACGCGCTTGCCCTGGCGTGCGGCCTCTTGTGCAATGTGATGGGCCACCGGGGTCGAGCCGACAAAGCTGATGGCCTTGACGTCCGGGTTCGCCAGCAGGGCGTCGACCGCCACCTTGTCGCCCTGCACGACGTTGAACACGCCGTCGGGCAGACCAGCTAGTCTGAGCAAATCGGCCATGAGCAGGCTGGGAGACGGATCGAGCGGGCTGGGCTTGAGCACGAAGGAATTGCCCGCCGCGATGGCCACCGGGAACATCCACATCGGCACCATGCAGGGGAAGTTGAACGGGGTGACGCCGGCCACCACGCCCAGCGGCTGGCGCATCGTCCAGTTGTCGATACCGGTGGACACCTGCTCGGTGTAGTCGCCCTTGAGCAGTTGGGGAATGCCGCAGGCGAACTCCACGATTTCGATACCCCGCGTGACCTCTCCCTGCGCGTCGGTGAACACCTTGCCGTGCTCGGCAGTGATCATGGCGGCCAGGGTGTCGCGGTGCTGGTTGAGCAGATCGAGAAACTTGAACATCACCCGGGCGCGGCGCACAGGCGGCATATCGGCCCACTTCGGAAACGCGGCGTGTGCGGCGGCGACGGCGGCATCCACCTGGGCCGCGTCGGCCAGTTCCACCTGTCGCGATACCGCACCCGTGGCCGGGTTGAATATGGCCTGCTTACGCGCGCCTTCGGCCGAGACGATGCGGCCCGCGATGAAATGCGCCACATCGGCGGCGCCAGTGAACGGGTGAGGTGCGCCCATGAGCGAGTCTCCTGTGAACGGAAGAATGTGGAATGGCGACAAGTCTATGAGCCGCCTGCGCGTTTGCATAGCGATCTAAACTGACAACATTGTTTAGAAAATCGAACAATTAGACCGGAGGAGATCGCCATGTCCACCGTTTCGCCCCCGCGTGACGACTTGCTCTGGCAGCAAGTGCACTGGCTGGGCGCCATTGCCGCTCAGGGCAGCCTGACGGCTGCTGCACAGCGCCTGGGCGTGTCCAAGGCGGCGGTGAGTCAGCAGCTTGCCGCACTGGAGCGCCGTATCGGCGTGCCGCTGGTGCGCCGCACCACGCGCACCCTGCGTCTGACCGAGGCCGGGCAGCGACTGGTGGACGAGACGGCGCCCGCATTCGCCCACATCGTGCGCAGCGTGGGGGCGGTGCACGATCTGGCGGAAACGCCGCGGGGTCTGGTGCGCGTGACCGCGCCCGTTGCCTTGGGACGCCAGCATGTGGCGCCGCACTTGTTGAGTTTTCTGCGCAAGTACTCCGATATTCAGGTCGAGCTGGAGTTGTCAGACCGGCTTAGCAATCTGCCGCAGGAAGGCTTCGATCTGGCCGTGCGCCATGTGGCCGCGCCGCCCGAAAACCATGTGGCCTGGAAACTGTGCGACACGCGCTCGCTGCTGGTGGCCAGTGCGGCTTATCTGCGTCGGCATGGCCAGCCGCAACATCCTGCAGAACTCGCGCAGCACGCCTGTCTGACCTATTTGCGGCCCGGAGCGGCGGTGTGGATGTTCGAGCAGCCAGACGCCAAAGACGCGGAGCCCCAGCGCGTGCGCGTCACCGTACAGGGGCCGCTGCGCGCCAACACCAGCGAAGTGCTGCGCGAGGCGGCACGCGCCGGCCTGGGCATCGCCCTGGCGCCCGACTTCAGCCTTGACTTGGGCGGGCGCTCATCCACTCTGCGAGCGGTATTGCCTCAATGGCGGGCCGTGGGGTTTTTCGGGCAGGCGATCTACGCGATCCGCCCCTGGAGTCCCAATACGCCCCGCGCCATTCAACTGCTGGTCGAGCACTTGCGGCAGGCGTTGGCAACGGGGTTTTGACTGCTGGTGTTTAGTCGTGAAGGTGCAGGTCGCCGCAGACCGGACAGTGCGGGTTGCGCGGCAGGTTGATGGTCTGGAAATCAGTGTCTAGTGCATCGATCAACAACAGCTTGCCGCGCAAGGTTTTGCCAGTCTGACTGAGGATTTTCAGCGCTTCAACGGCCTGCAGACTGCCGACCAGACCGACCAAAGGGGCGAGCACGCCCATGGTGGCGCACTGCACTTCTTCCACCGGCGCATCTGGCGGAAACAGGCAGGCATAGCAGGGCCCGCGCTCACCCTGCGCATCGCGGCGGGTGTCGAACACGCTGACCTGGCCCGCAAAGCGGATGGCCGCACCGCTGACCAGCGGCACGCCGCGCGCGACGCAGGCGCGGTTCAGCGCCTGACGGGTGGCGAAGTTGTCGCTGCAATCCAGGGCAACGTCTGCGGCCGAGACGAGTTCGTCGAGCAGGGCTGCGTCAGCGCGGCGGGCGATTACATCGACTTCGATATACGGGTTGATCTGTCGCATCGCCTCGCGCGCGGAATCGACCTTGCGCTGTCCGATGCGCGCCTCGGTATGGGCGATCTGCCGTTGCAGGTTGGTCAGGTCGACCGTATCGTCGTCGACTAGGGTGATACGGCCGACCCCCGCACTGGCCAGGTAGAGCGCTGCGGGTGAACCCAGACCGCCGGCGCCGAGAATGAGGGCGCGGCCCGCGCAGATGCGCTCCTGGCCTTCGATGCCGATTTCGTCGAGCAGGATGTGCCGTGAATAACGCAGCAGTTGGCGATCGTCGAGAGACATGCCGGGTGCCATCGCCCTCTCGGACGATGGCTCGTTCTTACTTGCTCTTGGTGGCGCCGCTGGCGTCCGCCTTCGGGCCGCTGGCTGCAGCCGACGTGGCCGGGGTTTTCGCCTTGGCCGTGCTGGCCGGCTGCTTGGCCGTGATGACCGGCTTGCCTTCCAGATAATTCATCGCCTGCGTCACCTGCCAGTCTTCCTTGCTGCCGTACTCGGGCAATTTCGGCAACTTGTTCGGGTCTTTCTGGAGTTCGGCTTCGAGCAGGCGCCGGGCTTCTTCCTGCTTGCGCACATCTTCTTCGACCCGCTTGGAGTCGGCCGACTCGTTGCCGGTGCCGATCTGGTTCTTGTAGTCGATCTCGCGCATGCGCAGCGCGGCGTAGGGGTCGCCGCTCTCCAACGGGTCAACCTCGTAATTCGGGGTGATGCCCTTGCCCTGGATCGACTGGCCGTTGGGGGTGTAGTAGCGCGCTGTGGTGAGCTTGAGCGCGGTGTCGGGCCCGAGCGGCAGCACGGTCTGCACCGAGCCCTTGCCGAAGGACAGCGTGCCCATGACCACTGCACGCTTGTAGTCTTGCAAGGCGCCGGTCACGATTTCGGAGGCCGATGCCGATCCGCCGTTGATGAGCACCACCAGCTTCACCGTCTTCACGCCCGCGGGCAGGGTGTCGAGCGGGTTGTCGCCCGGGCGGCTCATGTAGTCACTCGGGGTGTTGCGGTAGGTGGAGTTGGCCTCGGGCATCTGCCCCTTGGTGCTGACGATCACGGCGTCGTTCGGCAGGAACACCGAAGCCACGCCCACGGCACTTTCGAGCAGACCGCCCGGATCGTTGCGCAGATCGAGGATCAGGCCCTTCATGTTCGGGTCTTCCTTGTACAGCGCGTCGATTTTTTTGACGAAGCTGCTCAGCGTGTCCGCCTGGAACTGGGTGATACGAATCCAGCCAAAGCCCGGGGCGATCATCTTGCCCTTGACGCTCTGCACCTGAATCAGCTCGCGGGTCACGGTGAAGGTGAGGGTGCGGTTTTCCGATTTGCGCAGCACGGTGAGGGTGACCTTGGTGCCCGGCTTGCCGCGCATGAGCTTGACCGCGTCGCTCAGGCTCAGACCCTTAACGGCGGTATTGTCGATGCGGGTAATCAGGTCGCCCGCATGAATGCCAGCCCGGGCAGCAGGCGAGCCCTCGATGGGCGAAACCACTTTCACCAATCCATCTTCGGCGGCGATTTCGATGCCCACGCCGACGAATTTGCCGCTGGTGCTTTCCTTGAAGTCCTTGAAGTTCTTCTTGTCCAGATATTCCGAGTGTGGGTCGAGGTTGTTCACCATGCCGTTGATGGCGTTTTCGATCAGTTTCTTGCCATCGACCGGCTCAAAGAAGTCGGCCTTGATCAGTCCGTACACCGCGGCGAACTGCTGCAGTTCTTCCAGCGGTAGCGGCGAAACGGTGTTGCGCGCCAGCGCCTGGACTTGCAGGGTCGCCATGATGCCGGTGATGGCACCAACGACAACCCAGGCTGCGACTCGAAATTTACTGGCCATGGTGGATCAAACGGAGTGTCTGCTAAAGGAGCGGGCAGTATAGGGGTAGCGCTATTTTTGTGACGCGAGCACAGCACATCCCGCAGGGCGTCTGCGGAATAACGTCAACAGATACTGATTAGACATAAGGCACGCGGGCCTGACTCAGACCTTGCCTCAGACCTTGCCGCCCGCAGCGTTGAGGTAATAGCGCTGCAGCGGCTTGAGATCGGCGTCGAGCTCGTACACCAGCGGAATGCCGTTGGGGATGTTCAGCCCCGTGATGTCTTCGTCCGAGATGTTTTCCAGGTACTTCATGATGGCGCGCATGGAGTTGCCGTGCGACACCACCAGCGTGCGCTTGCCCGCCTTGATGGCCGGAGCCAGCGACTCGTGCCAGAACGGCAGAACCCGCGCGATGGTGTCTTTCAGGCACTCGGTCAGCGGCAGCTCTTCGGGTTTGAGGCGGGCATAGCGCGGATCGGCGGCCAGTTCCAGACGGTGGGTTTCGTCGAGCGGCGGGGGCGGGGTGTCGTAGCTGCGGCGCCAGATGTGCACCTGTTCGTCGCCGTACTTGGCGGCGGTTTCCGCCTTGTTCAAACCTTGCAGCGCGCCGTAGTGGCGCTCGTTGAGCCGCCAAGTGTGCACCACGGGCAGCCACATGGCGTCGAGCTCGTCGAGCGTGAGCCACAGGGTGCGCACGGCGCGCTTGAGCACCGAGGTATAGGTCAGGTCGAAGCTGTAACCCAGTTCCTTGAGCAGGCGTCCGGCGGCGCGGGCTTCGCGGATGCCCTGCTCGGTCAGATCGACATCGGTCCAGCCGGTAAAGCGGTTTTGCTGATTCCAGGTGGATTCACCGTGGCGCAGCATGACGAGTTTGTACATGGGAGGTCTCGAAGTGCGAAGGAGTGAAACAATGCGGAGCACAGGACAATAGTAGTCCAGCTGCAAAATGTCGCTGCACTGCAGCAATCGGTGCCCTACGCACGCCATGCGGCAGATGGAACAAAACCATACATCAGCGCAAGCAGATTTGATTTTTTAGA
The DNA here is from genome assembly GCF_001725585.1 of Thiomonas sp. SCN 64-16. Lineage (NCBI taxonomy): Bacteria > Pseudomonadati > Pseudomonadota > Betaproteobacteria > Burkholderiales > Thiomonas > Thiomonas sp. SCN 64-16. The sequence continues at coordinate 28,082 of NZ_MEGQ01000004.1, forward strand.
ATTTCACCCTCTCAAGGAGAAAACTGAAGTGCAGTTCCTCATCGAAAACTGGGCGCTCGTGCTCATTGCCCTGACTTCCGGCGGCATGCTGCTGTGGAGTTCCTACGGCGGCGTGTCCGGGTCGGATGGCGTCAGTGCGGCTCAGGCCGTGCTCAAGGTCAACCGCGAAAAGGGCGTGATCATCGACGTCTGCGAGCCCAATGAATTTCAGGCCGGCCATGCCGTGGGCAGCAAGAGCATTCCGCTGGGCCAGCTCGACAAGCGCTTGAGTGATCTCCCCAAAGACAAAAACACGCCGGTGCTGATCATGTGCGCATCGGGCATGCGGGCCAAGCGCGCCGCGGCCCAACTTCGCAAGCAGGGTTTTGTGAACGCTGCGGCGGTGTCGGGCGGGATGCGCTCTTGGCGCGAAGCCGGGCTACCGGTTGAAAAAGGATGACTTTCGTATGAACAAGGTTCGCATGTACACCTCAGCCGTCTGCCCCTATTGCATTCGCGCCAAGGCGCTGTTGCAAAAACGCGGCGTGGTGGACATTGAAGAAATCCGCATCGATCTCGATCCGGGTCAGCGCCAGCACATGATGGCGTCCACCGGGCGCCGCACCGTGCCGCAGATTTTCATAGGCGACATCCATGTGGGCGGCTGCGACGATCTCTACGCCCTCGACGCCCGGGGCGGCCTGATGCCCCTGCTGCGCGACGCCGCCTGAAGCCCGCTAGGCTCATCCAGCCGCCCGGCTGGCCAGTGGGTCTGGCGGGGCTGTCATGAGGCGGGCCTAGAATCAGCCACAAGCAATCGACGCCCGCATCCTGCGGGCTTTTTTCCATGGAGAATTTTTGATGAGCGCCACCCCCGAGAACACGCAGTCTGCCGATCCGGTTTTCATGCTGCAGCGTTGCTATCTGAAAGACCTGTCGCTGGAGCAGCCCAATTCGCCGCAAATCCTGCTGGAGCAGCAGCAGCCCAATGTGGACGTGCAAATGAGCGTGGAAGCGCAGCCCGTGGTCGAGGGGTTGTTCGAAATTACCGTGGCGGCGACCATCACGGCCCGCATGCAAGACCGTGTGCTGTTTCTGGTGGAAGGCAAGCAGGCCGGCATTTTCGAGCTGCGCAACATTCCGCAGGAACATGCCGACATGCTGCTTGGCATTGCCTGTCCGCAGACCGTCTATCCGTATCTGCGCGCCAATCTGGCCGACGCCATCACCCGAGCGGGCTTTCCGCCGGTGCATCTGGCCGAAATCAACTTCCAGGCCATGTACGAGCAGCAACAGGCGCAACAGCAGGCCGCCAATGACGCACCTTCCATCATTACTCCCGACCGCCTGAACTGATTTGTTCTGATCGTTTTAACGGCTGATGTCGTCACAACCGCCTCGCTCGCTGACTGTGCTCGGCGCCGGTGCCTGGGGCACGGGCATCGCCTGTCAGATCGCGGCGCATCAGGCCGTCTTGCTCTGGGGCCGCGACACGGCGCAGATGCAGCGTTTGCAGGCGGAGCGGGTCAACGCCGCCTATTTGCCGGATGTGCATTTGCCACCGGCTATGACCGTTACGGCCGACCTCGACGCGGCGCTGCGCCACGCAGCCGGCCCCCACGGCCTGCTGCTGCTGGCGGTGCCGGTCTCCGGCCTGCGGGCCGCCGCGCAGGCGGTGCGGATTTTCAACGCCGACAAGCCGCAGGGCGCGCGCGTGCAGCAACTGGTCTGGCTGTGCAAGGGCTTTGAGCAGGGCAGCGGGCTGCTGCCGCATGCGGTGATCGACGCCGTGTTCGCTGGCATGGATGGGCCTCCGGCGACCGGTGCGCTCTCCGGCCCGAGTTTTGCGCTGGAGGTCGCTCGCGGTCTGCCCGTGGCGCTCACTCTGGCTAGCACCGACGCCGCGCTGCGTCAGTCGGCCGTGGCGGCCCTGCATCACGGAGCAATGCGCATCTACGCCACGCCCGATGTCGTGGGCGTGGAGGTGGGCGGCGCGGTGAAGAATGTGCTGGCCATCGCTACCGGAGTGAGTGACGGCATGGGCCTGGGCAACAACGCGCGCGCGGCGCTCATCACCCGAGGGCTGGCCGAGCTTTCGCGGCTGGGCGTGGCGCTGGGCGGGCAGGCGGATACCTTCATGGGCCTGAGCGGTCTGGGCGATCTGGTACTGACCGCCACCGGCGATCTGTCGCGCAACCGCCGCGGCTGCCTGTCGCTGGCGCAGGGGCCGCGGCTCGACCTTAGCGTGGCCACGCTGGGGCATGTGGCCGAGGGCGTGCATACCGCGCAGACGGCCTTGCAACTCGCCCGCGCGCACCGCGTGTCCATGCCGATCACCGAAGCGGTGAGCCGTTTGCTCGACGGCAAACTCACGCCGCAGGCTGCGCTCAGTGGTCTGCTCCAGCGCCAGCCGCGCGGAGAATGAGTCTCTCTTCATCCCGGTGGATTTCGCATGATTCAGCTTCTCGTCGGCCTGGGCAATCCCGGGCCTGAACACGCCCTCGATCGCCACAACGCCGGCTTCTGGCTGGTCGATCAGATCGCCACCGCCGCGGGCGCCAGCCTCAAGCCCGAGCGCGGTTTTTTCGGCGATGTCGCCCGGGTGCGTCTTCAGGGTCACGAGCTTTGGCTGCTCGAGCCCAGCACCTATATGAACCGATCCGGCCAGTCCGTCGGCGCGTTCGCTCGCTTCTACAAAATCGCGCCGGAGAACATTCTGGTGGCGCATGACGAACTCGATCTGCCACCGGGTCAGGCCAAGCTCAAACTGGGCGGCGGTCACGCCGGGCACAACGGCCTGCGCGATCTCATCGCTCATCTGGGCACGCCCAACTTCTGGCGTCTGCGCCTGGGCATCGGCCATCCGGGCGACCGGGACGCGGTGATCGGCTTCGTGCTGGGCAAGCCGCCGCAATCCGAGCTGAAGCTGATCGAGCAGGCCATGGAGCAATCGCGGGCGGTGCTGCCGCAACTGCTCAAAGGCGAGTTCGAAGCGGCGATGATGCAGCTTCATCGCAGCAACCGCAGCGACGGCGGCAAGTTGGCCGCCGCGGCCCAGCCGGGGAGGGGATGAAGCCATGCGCAATCTGGTGCGGTTCGGCGTGGGCGTGCTGATGGCGTTGGGCGCCGTATCCGCCGACGCGCAAACCGCCGAGCACTCCGCCGAAAGCCCCACCGCACCCGTCTGGCGTTGCGGCAACACCTACTCGCACCAGCCTTGCGGATCGGGCCAGACCGTTCCTACTCAGGACGCCCGCACCCCCGAACAACGCGAACAAGCCCAAGTGCAACAGCAGCGGCTGAATGCGCTGCTCGATGCCCGCGACCAGGAACGCGCGGCGCAGGGGGCGCAAGAGCAGCAGAGAGCGGCAGCGGTCTATCGCGAGCAAAAGCGCCTACTGGCCTTGCAGCAGCGCGAGGCTAAAAAAGCGAAAAAAGTGAAAAGGGCGGCTGAGAAAGCGCACGCAGCGCGCCACAAACACCGGCTTCAACAAACACGGGAACGCCGCGTAGTCATTCCGCCGAGCCCCGACTCTGCGCCCTGACGCAGCGACGGTTCTTTCAGGAAACGGGCGCCTTCGCCGCGGTCAGTTGACGATACTTTTCCATCAACTGATCTCTGCTTTCCACCCGGTCAGGCCGCACCGGAATGCAGTTCACCGGGCAGATCTGCACGCATTGCGGCGTGTCGAAATGCCCCACGCACTCGGTGCAGCGGTCGGGGTTGATTTCATAAATTTCCGGGCCCATGAAAATCGCCTCGTTCGGGCATTCGGGCTCGCACACATCGCAGTTGATGCAGTCGTCGGTGATCCACAGGGCCATGATGATCTTCAGGTCGGGGCGGTGCGCCGCTGGGCCACCTTGGCCTGCAGCCGCTCCATGACCAAGGGAACCACAAACTTGCTCACGTCGCCGCCGAGCATGGCGATTTCCCGCACGAACGTCCCGGAAATGAACTGGTACTGATCGGCCGGGGTGAGAAACAGGGTTTCGACGTCGGGCATGAGCTGGCGGTTCATGCCGGCCATCTGGAATTCGTATTCAAAGTCGCTGACCGCACGCAGCCCGCGCACCACCACCTGGGCGCCGCGCGCCACGACGAAATCGCGCAACAGTCCGGTGAAGCCGCTGACTTCGACATTGGGATAGGGCGAGAGCACCTCGCGTGCGATGTCCAGCCGCTCTTCCAGGGTGAACATGGCGTTCTTGTGGTGACCGGCGGCGATGGCGACCAACAACCTGTCGCACAACTTGCTGGCGCGACGCACCAGGTCTTCATGGCCGCGCGTGAGCGGGTCGAAGGTGCCGGGGTAGATGGCGAGCAGCATGGCAACGGGCTGTAAGCGTGGAAAGGAAGTGCAGTTTAGGGGTTTTGCGGCGCCAGCGCGTCGACAGTGTTGCGCCGCAGCAAAGCAAAGTGCACCTGACCGGCTCGACCCCGTCGCCATACAGCCCAGCCCACGGCTTCCAGCGTATCGAAGAGCTCGGCCCTATCGGTCTCCACATAAACCAGACCTTGTGAGGCGACCAGCGGCTGCACCGCCTGCAGCGCGGCGAGTTGTTGCGCGCTGACATAGGGCGGGTCGATGAACACGATGTCGAATCGCTCGCCGGCACGCGCCAGGCCGTGCGCGCAGCAGAGCGCATCGGCGCCTCGCACCTGCACTTGGGTCGCGCCGAGGCGCTGCGCGGCGGCGGCAATCGCGGCCACACAGCGGGGATGCTGTTCGATCAGCAACACCGAGGCCGCCCCGCGCGAGGCCGCTTCCAGCCCGAGTGCGCCGCTGCCGGCGTAGAGATCAAGCACGCGCAGACCGGCGAGCGTCTGGCCGAGCCAGTTGAACACGGTCTCGCGCACCCGGTCTGGCGTGGGGCGCAGTCCCGGCAGATCGGGCACGGCGAGCTTGCTGCGTTTCCACAGCCCGCCAATGATGCGGACTTCGCCGCTGTGCGCGCGGCGGGGGCGGACGGAAGGGCTTGGGGCGCGATGGCCTGGAGACTGGGTATTCATGGGCAGGTAAATTGTAGGAGTCTGTCGTGCATCATCTTGTTCTCTTTTCTTCGATCGGCTGTCCATGTTCCGCTTTTTCAAACGCAAATCCGCTCCCGAAACCGCCGCGCCCGAGGTGACGGCCGAGGTTGCGCCGGAGGCGATCACCGCGCTTGCCGCACTGCAACTAGATGCGCCCGCTGAAGCCGCACCGGCCGTGGAGCCTGCCGCTGCGCCGAGTTCTGAGGCCGAGACATCGCAGGCTGTCGTGCTCGTCGCCGAAGAGCAGCCGACTTCCGGTTGGTTCAGCCGCCTGCGCTCCGGCCTGCGAAAGACCGGCTCGGGCATCAGCGGCCTGTTCGGCGGCAGCAAGATCGACGAAGCGCTGTACGAAGAACTCGAATCGGCCCTCATCATGGCCGACGCCGGCATGCCCGCCACCACCGCGCTGCTGGCTGATCTGCGTCGGCGCGTGAAATCGACCCGCGCCGAAACGCCCGCCCAAGTTCGCGGCCTGCTCGCCGACGCGCTGGCCGATTTGCTCAGCCCCCTGCAAAAACCGCTCGACATCGGTCGTCAGAACCCCACCGTGCTGATGATGGTGGGCGTGAACGGCGCGGGCAAGACCACCACCATCGGCAAGCTCACCCAGCACCTGCTGCGCGCCGATGAAAAAGTGCTGCTGGCCGCGGGCGACACCTTCCGCGCGGCGGCGCGCGAGCAACTCGTCGCCTGGGGGCAGCGCAATCAGGTGCAAGTCATCTCGCAAGACGGCGGCGACCCGGCCGCCGTGGCCTTCGACGCCGTGAGCGCAGGCAAGGCGCGCGAGATGGACGTGGTGATCGTCGATACCGCCGGGCGCCTGCCCACCCAGCTTCACCTCATGGAAGAGCTGAAAAAGGTCAAACGCGTGACGGCCAAGGCCATGGACGGCGCGCCGCACGAAATCCTGCTGGTGATCGACGCCAACAACGGCCAGAACGCTCTGGCGCAGGTTCGCGCTTTCGACGATGCGCTGGGGCTCACCGGCCTGGTCATCACCAAGCTCGACGGCAGCGCCAAGGGCGGAGTGATCGCGGCCATCGCCCGCGAGCGTCCGGTGCCGGTGTATTTCATCGGCGTGGGCGAAAGCCTGGACGATCTGCAAACCTTCGACGCGAAGGCGTTCGCACGGGCGCTGGTGGGGCAGGACCCGGGCTTGGCTTAAGGGCTCACGCCCAGCCCGCAATTGCGGTGACTACCGCACCGCCGACCACCACCGCCCACGGCGCAACCTTCCAGACTTGCAGCAGCAACAGCGCGGCCAGCGCCAGGGCGAAGTCACGTGGGGAGTGAATGGCGGCCGTCCAAACCGGGTCGTAGAACGCGGCCAGCAACAGGCCGACGACAGCGGCGTTGATGCCCATCAGGGCGCCGCGCATGGCGGGGTGATGGCGCAGGCCGTTCCACAGCGGTAAGACGCCGGCCACGAGCAGAAAGCTGGGCAGGAAAATACCCAGCAACGCCACGCCCGCGCCCAGCCAGCCACCCGGCCCCTGCGCCGAAGCAGCGCCCAGAAACGCGGCGAAGGTGAACAGCGGCCCCGGCACGGCTTGCGCCGCGCCGTAGCCTGCGAGGAAGGTGGAGTTGTCCATGCCTGCCGGAACGACCTGGGCCTGCAGCAGCGGCAGCACCACATGGCCGCCGCCAAACACCAGTGCGCCGGATTGATAGAAACTGGAAAAAAGCGCCAGCGCGGGCTGATGCAAGGTAGCCGCGAGCAGCGGCAAGCCGACCAGCAGCGCGCCGAACGCCGCGAGCAGCACGACGGCGCTGCGATGACGCAGCGGCACGTGCAGCGGCGCATGCACCGCTTCCACCGGGGGGCGCAGCAGCCAGCGCCCGACCACCGCGCCGAGAAGAATGACGGCGAGTTGGCCGCTGACGCCGGGCATCAGCGCGGCCAGCACCGCAGCCGCCACCGCCAGACTGGCGCGCTCCCGATCCGGGCACAGGCTGCGGCCCATGCCCCACAGCGCCTGCGCCACCACGGCGACGGCGACCAGCTTGAGGCCATGCAGCCAGGTGCCGTGGGCCAGCGCGCCGACATGCGTGAGCAGCAAGGCGAAGGCGGTCATCGCCAGTGCCGAAGGCAGGGTGAAGCCCAGCCAGGCGGCCAGCGCGCCGCGCAAACCGCCGCGCATCAGCCCCAGCCCGATGCCGGTTTGCGAACTCGCCGGGCCGGGCAGGAACTGGCACAACGCCACCAGATCGCCATAGGCCTGCGCCGACAGCCAGCCGCGTCGCTCGACGAACTCGCGGCGGAAATATTCCAGATGCACAATCGGCCCGCCGAACGCCGTGAGCCCCAGCCGCAGAAAGGCGAGGAAGATCGCCGCCGTTGCCTCCGGCGGTGGTGTGCGAGGGTGTTGATCGTCGGGCATGGGGAATGTCCTTGTTGCGACGTTGCGGTGGTGCGCCTAATTTGAACGGCTCTACAGGAGCTTGCCATGCGCAGACCGTTCATCAGAACCGCGATTCTCGCCTTGCTCGTCTGGCCATGCTGCGCGTTGGCGGCCACGGTGCAGATTCAGATCAAGGGCATGAATTTTCATCCCGACACGGTGACGGTCGCGCCCGGAACCACGGTGACCTGGACCAATGACGACAGCTTTGCCCACACTGCGACCAGCGATACCAAACTTTGGGACTCGGGCCTGCTCCAGCCAGGCAAATCGTTCAGCCACACCTTCGACAAGCCCGGCAGTTTTCCCTACCACTGCGCGGTGCACACCTTCATGACCGGGACGGTGACGGTGAAGTAAGTCGCGGGTGAGTTTCCTGCGCGCGCAGCAGCACCCAAAACCCTGATGCGGCCAGCAGCGCCGCGGTAAACCAGAACGCCGGGGCGATCAGCCCGGCAACCTGCGCAATGGCCCCCAACACCAGCGCGCCCAGGGCGTAGCCGGTGTCGCGCCAGTAGCGGTAGGCGCCCAGCGAGGAACTGCGCCAGTTCGGGTGCGAGATGTCGGCCACCGCGGCGATGAGGTTGGGATAGAGCAACGCCATGCCCACGCCCATCACCACGGCGGCAGCCAGCCAGGCGACTGTGCCCGCGACCAGCGTGACGGCAGCCACGCCCGCCGCCAGCAGCCACAGCCCGCAAACGATGGTCGGCTTGCGGCCGATGCGGTCCGACAGCGGCCCGGTCCACAACTGCGAGGCGCCCCATGTCAGGCCATAGACCCCCGTGACCCAACCGATGTCCACCACGCTCAGGCCGTGGCCGTGCAGATACAGCGGAAACAGCACCCACAGCAGGGTGTCGGCCACCTTGTTGGCCACCCCGGCCTGACATAGCGCCGAAAACGTGGCGTGGCGAAACGACACGAAGGCGAACACCTGCAATGAGGACGGATGCGCGGGCAGCCCTTCGGCGAACCTTGGCCTGACGCCCTGATGCTTGCCGTCGGCATGACGCTGGCTCTCGGCGCGCGCCCAGGGCAGGGTCTCGCGCACGAACAGCAGCGCGGTTGTAAGCCCTGCGGCAATCACCAGCAGAGCGAATCCCAGCAGGGCGGGGCGCGGGCCGTAGAGCTGCGCCAGATAGCCGGTGACGATGCCCGCCAGCCCCACCGCGGCATAGCCCGCGAACTCGTTGATGCCGGTGGCAAGTCCCCGTTGCTCGGCGCGGGTGATGTCCACCTTGCTGGTCACCGTCATGCTCCAGGCGAAACCCTGGTTGATGCCGAGAAACAGATTCGCCACCACCACCCACCACCAGTTGGGTGCAAAGTAGATCAGCAGCGGGATGGGGATGGCCGCCACCCAGCCCATCACCAGCACCGGCTTACGCCCAATGCGCTCGGACAGCCGCCCAGCGACGAAATTGAGCATGCCCTTCACTAGCCCGAAGGAGATGACGAAGCTCATCAGGTAGAGAAAGGACGATTTGGGCACGCCAAAGTCTTGCTGCGCCACCACCGGCAGCACAGTGCGTTCCATGCCGATGACCAGGCCGACAAAGCCCACCTGCGCCGCCTGCCAGATGAACTGCTGCAGGTTGATGCGGATGCCTTGCAGATAGGGCTCGGCCGGGGCGGACGCGTTGAGATCGGCAGCCCCCGAGCGGCTTGCAGGCCGAGGGAACATGGCGCGGCGCATCGCCGTCAGGGCGCTGTGTCCTGCTCCAGCGGCAGCCCGGCAGCCTGCCATTCCGGCACGCCCTCGGCGATCTTGCGAGCGCGAAAACCGCGTTCGACCAGCAGCTTCACCGCCGTGTCGGACATCACGCAGAACGGCCCGCGGCAATAGGCCACGATCTCCTTGCCGCGCGGCAGTTCGCGCAAACGCGCCTCCAGTTCGGGCAGCGGCAGCGAGCGTGCCTCGGGCAGATGCGCGGTGCGGTATTCAGCCTCCGGGCGCACGTCGATCAGCACCGCATCGCCCTTGCGCACCTTGTCCAGCAGGGTCTGGCTGCTCTCCAGCGTAAGCCGCTCGGGGCCGGAGAACAAGCGCTGCATCACCACCTGCAGATCGGCCACATGCGCCTCGGCCACGCTGCGCAGCGCCACCCACAGCGCGGCCACGTCGGCGCCGCTGACGCGATAGATGCGGCTCTTGCCGTCTTGACGCACCTGCACCAGCTGCGCGGCCTTGAGCACGCGCAAATGCGCGCTGGCGAGCTTGATGTCGATAGCGGCTTCGCGCGCCAGCGCCTCCACCGGCTTTTCGCCCTGCGCCAGAATTTCCAGCAGCTCCAGCCGCTTGGGGCTGGACACGGCTGCGCCGATGCGGGCGACTTGTTCGTACAGATGGTTTTTGAGTTCGCGTGAGTTCATGGAAAACAATCTAACGAACGCGCGAATGTTTGTCCATCGAGAGTTTCCATGAGGGCCCTCGTGCCGGGCTTCGGGTTCCTCCGCTACGTCGCGCTTGGCGAGACTTTTATGATCAGCCCATGCGCATGCGCTCAATGCGTTGAATTTCACAAACACGATGACCTACCCGCACCAGACCGAAGTCGCCGCCCTGCGCGAGCAACTCAGCACCGACATCGTCGGCCAGACAGCGCTGCTCGACCGGCTGGTCATCGGCCTGCTCACCGGCGGCCATCTGCTGCTCGAAGGGCTGCCCGGGCTGGCCAAGACCACTGCGGTCAAGGCGCTCGCCAGCCGGGTGCATGCCAGCTTCCAGCGGGTGCAGTTCACCCCCGATCTGCTGCCGGGCGACCTCACCGGCACCGAGGTGTTCAACCCGGCGGACGGTTCTGTGCGCTTTGTGCGCGGGCCGCTGTTTCACGACATCGTGCTGGCCGACGAGATCAACCGCGCGCCCGCCAAGGTGCAGTCGGCGCTGCTCGAAGCCATGCAGGAGCGGCAGATCACCGTAGGCGGCGTGAGCTACCCGCTGCCGCCGCTGTTCTTCGTGCTGGCCACGCAGAATCCGCTCGAACAGGCGGGCACCTATGCGCTGCCCGAGGCGCAGCTCGACCGCTTCCTGCTGCATGTGCGGCTGGACTATCCGGCGGCCGATGAGGAACTGCGCATTCTGCAACTGCATCTGCAGGCCAGCGATCCGGCGCGCAGTCTGGGCGGCGGCCCCACGCCGGCGGTGGACGTGCCCACCGTGCTCGCCGCGCGTCAGGAGGTGTTGCAAGTGCATGTGGCCGAGAGCCTGCAGCGCACCATCGTCGATCTGGTGCGCGCCACCCGCGCGCCGCAGCAGCGCCTGGCGGGCATGGAAGGCGTGGTGGCTGCCGGCGCTTCGCCGCGTGCGGTGTTGGCGCTGGCGCATGCCGCGCGGGCGTTGGCCTATCTGCGCGGGCGCGACTTCGTGCTGCCCGACGACGTCATGGCGCTGGCGCCCGATGTGCTGCGTCACCGCATCGTGCTCTCGCTCGACGCCGGGCTGCGCGAGGTGAGCGGCGACGCGCTGATTGCCGATCTGCTGGCCGCCACCCAGTGGCCTTGAGCGCTGAACGGACGTGAAGGCGATGTTCGCCCTGTGGCGGCGTGAAGCGCAAGACCGCGACGCGCCGCAAGCGTCGCGCCCCTTGCTGCTGGCGGCGGACGCCGCAGCCCTGATCGCCCGGGCGCGCGTGCTGCGTATCGCCGCGGCCACTCAGCCGGTGTCGCAACGCGCGGCGGGCGACAGTCTCTCCCGCTGGACGGGGCGCGGGCTCGACTATGCCGAAAGCCGCGCCTATCAGCCCGGCGACGACCTGCGCGATCTGCACTGGCGCCTGCTCGCGCGCACTGGCAAACCGTATGTGAAGGTGCACCGCGAAGAGCACGCCCCGGCGCTGCATCTGCTGCTCGACCTGCGCCCGGGCATGGTTTTTGGCACCCGCGTGCGCACCAAGGCCGAGCAGGCCGCGCGCATGCTGCTGCTGGCCTGCGCCGCGCAGACCATCGCGGCCGAAGGCGCCGCCGGATCTGTGGGGCTGAGCCTATGGCGCGGATCGGTGCGCAGCGCAGAACTCGGGCGCGGTCTGCTCGCGGTGCAGCGCCTTGCCCAGCGCTTGCAGCAGGAACGCATCGAAGCGCTGCAGCAAGGTCACCTCGCCGAAGCGCCCGAAACCTCAGCCGGTGTTTTCGCCGCCTGGGCGCAGCGCCTGGCGCGCACCCTGCCCGAAGGCGCGCGCGTGCTGCTTGCTAGCGACGGTGCGGGCTGGGATGCTCCCGATATCGACGCCGCCCTCTGGACGCTGCGCAGCCGCGCCGAGGTACTGCTGCTGCGCGTGACCGATCCGGTCGAGGCGGGCCTGCCTGCAGACGCTGCGCTGGACGGTGCCGTCTTCGTCGATCTGGCGCGCCAGCAATCCGGCTCCTGGCCCGATGCGGCAGCCCGCGCTGCCTTTGCGCAGCGCGCGGCGCAGCACCGCGCCGCCCTGCTGGCCCGCTGGCGCGCCCGCGGTCTTCGCTGCATAGCTGCCGGAGTCGATCAGAGCGATGCCGCCGTGCTGCGGGCGCTGCGCGTGGCGGGGATGTGATGGATCGACTAGCCGCGCTCGCCGACATTCTTCCCCCGCTGCCGCCAGCGCCCCTGCCGCCTGCGTCGTGGTGGCAGACGCCGCTGCCGTGGCTGGCGCTGGTTGTTGTGCTGGCGGTGTGTGTCTGGGTGCTGCTGGGCTGGCGGCGCGGTCGGGTGTGGCGGCTGCTGCGGGCGCAGGCGCGCGCAGTGTTGCAACGCGAAACGCAAGGGCCGCAGACCACGCAGTTGGCGACCCATCTGGCCGCGCAACTGCGCCTCGCCTTGCCGGAGGCCGACTGGCCGCAGCCCCTGCGCACCGCCTTCGACGCCCTGCGCTTTGCCCCGGCCAGCGCAGAAACGCCGATCACCCTGAAAGCCGCCGCGCAGACGCTCGAATCCGCCGCCACCCAAGCTCTGCGCGCCGCCTGGTGGGGCAGAGCGCGCGCCCACGCGGCCTTCGTCCACAGTTTGCAGCACGCTGCGTTGAAAGCCGTCCAATGAGCGCCTGGGCTGATCTCACCTCGGGTTTGGCCGCTTTGCAATGGGCGCAGCCGCTGGCCTTGTTGCTGCTGCCACTGGCGGCCTTGCCGCTGCTGGCCGCGCGGCGCGCGCGGCAAAGCGAGGCGGCGCAAGCGCCCCAACTGCTGCACCCCGATCTGCACGGTCTGCTGCGCGCGCCGCCGCCGCGCCGCAAGCCCCGGCTCACGCCGGTGCTGCGCGCACTGGCGCTGCTGGCTTTCGTACTGGCGCTCGCGCAACCGCAGCGCGAAGGCGCATGGATCGCCGCCGCGCCCGAAGGCCGCGACATTGTGGTGCTGCTCGACACCTCGCTCACTATGAGCCTGCACGACCTCACCTGGGCGGGCAAGCCGGCCTCGCGCCTGGCCGTGGCCCAGCGCGTGTTTGCCGACTTCGCCCGCGCGCGCCAGGGCGACCGCTTCGCGCTGGTGGCCTTCGGCAGCCATGCCGCTACGCTGCTGCCACCCACCTTCGACGCCCGCGCCGCGGGCCAGATGGCCGGGCTGCTCGCCGTGGGACAGCTCGGCCCCGATACCGCTTTAGGCGACGCCATCGCTCTGGGGCTGCGGCAGGTGCGTCTGCAGCTCGACCTGAAGCCTATTCTCATCCTCTACACCGACGGCGGGCAGAGCAATACCGGCGCCATCAGCCCGGCCGACGCGGTTGCGATGGCGCGGTATATGGGCGTGCGCATCTACACCGTGGAAGTCGGCACGACCCCCGATCCCGGGCGCCCCTACACCGTGCCGGCCTACGCCGGGCCGCAGCCCGATCTGCGCCTCATCGCCGAAGCCACTGGCGGACGGTTCTACTTCGCCGCCAGCGCCGGGGCGCAACAGGCGGCGGTGCGCGACATTGGTGCGCTCAATCCCCGGCTGCATCCCCCGCCCACGCGCCGCGCCGCGCAGCCGCTGTTCCTCTGGCCTTTGCTTGCCGGGGCGGCGTTGTGGTTGCTGGCGATGTGGGCTGAGGGCGCCGCATCCAGGAGCCGCAATTGACGCCTTGGGATGCGCTCCTCACCCAGCCCTGGTTCTGGGCGCGGCCCTGGGCCTTTGTCCTGCTGGCCGTGCCGCTGCTGCTGGCCGCGCTGCGGCTGTGGCGCGCGCGCAGTGTGCGCGCTGCGGCGCTGGCCTATGCCGACGCCGCGCTGCTGCCCTTCGCCACCCGCCTGCCGTCGCCGCAGCGCTTGCGGCGCGCGCTGGCGCTCGACCTGCTGCTGTGGGCGCTGCTCGCCACCGCAGCCGCCGGGCCGCGCCAGCCGGTGAGCGGCGGCGAGGCGGGCGGCCTGCACCGCATCGCCGTGATGGTGCTGATGGATGCTAGCGCCGACGCCGCAGCGGCGAGCGCGGCGCCCATTTCCGCGCTGGAACAGCAGCGCCTGCTGCTGGCTGCGCTGTGGCCGCAACTGCGCGGCGAACGACTCGGACTGATCGCCTATGGCGCCGCGCGTCCGGGCGGGCCGGTGGGCGCAGCGCAATTGCTGCCGCCGACCGATGACCCCGCGCTGTTCGCGCACGCCACGCAGCAGGCCCGCCCCGAAGTGTTCGCCGATACGCCCGCTTCCACCGCGCTGCCCGGTCTGCTCGCCCTCGCGCGCCACCGCTTGCAACAACAAGCCAAGGGCGAAAGCGGCGCTGTGCTGCTGCTGGCCGGCGCCGGTGCCCCCGTTCCCGCAGACTTCGACGCCAACGCGGTGGGCGAGTCTTTGCGCCGCGCCCGGTTGCCGCTATTCGTCCTCGCCCTGCCGGGTCTGCCGCCCGAGAGCGCGGCGCTTTTGAGCACTGCGGCGCAGATCAGCGGCGGCGGTTTTTCTGCCGTGACTGCAGGTCAGACCGGCGCGGACAACTGGCACGCGCTCTATGCGCGCGGCATCGCCCGCCTGCCGGTCGGTGCGACCGGCAGGGCGCAGCAAATCACCGCTTGGCGCGAGCTTTACGGCCTGTTCCTGCTGCCCGCATTGGCGCTGCTGTTCTGGCGCGAGCGCCCGCGCCGCGTACCGCCCGCCGTGGCCTTGCTGGGCTTGGTGCTGGTGCTCGGTCTGCCCCTCGCACCGCCCGCGCAGGCGCAGCCGCCCGCCTTGGTTTCGAGACCGGACACACTGCGCGCCGAACACGCAGCCTGGCAGGCCTGGCGGCAGGGCGACTTCGCGCGCGCGCAAGCGCTATATGCCGCCTTGCCCGGCTACGCGGCCCGCATGGGCGAAGGCGTAGCGGCCTATCGGCTGCGGCAATATCAGGTGGCGGCGCAGGCCTTCCAACGCGCCTTGCTGCAGGCCGACACGCCCGAGCAGCGCTTCGCTGCGTTCTACAACCTGGGTGATGCCAGCCTGCACCTGCCCGGACGCACGCTGGAAGCGGTGCAGGCGTTCGACGCCGCGCTGCGCATCCGCCCCGGCGATGCCAACGCCCTGCGCAACGCCCGGCTGGCGCAACGGCAGTACGAAATCGAGCATCCGCCGAGCGATCTGGTGGGCATCGCCAAACGCGCGCCGCCCATCCACCACTCGCGCTTCGGCCAGCAGGGCTCGAACACGCCTTCGCAACTGCGCCGCAAGCCGCCCAAGCAGGCTTCGGCGCCGCTGCAGCAAACCGCGCCATTGGCGCCCGGCGGGCAGCTCGCCACGGCAGGGGCAACCGCCGCCGTCCCCGCGCCTTGGCAACCGCCCACGCTCGACTGGGCCGGGGCCGACAAGCGTCTGCAACTGCTGCGCGACGCCAGCGCCGAACTGCTCGCCCAGCGCTCCGCCATCGACACCCGCGCGGCCGCGCAGGAGGGCGCGCGATGACCCTGGCCCGCCCCCTCGCCGCGCTGGCCCTGAGCCTCGGCCTGCTCGCCGCCGCCCGCCCCGCCGCCGCGCAAGCCAGCCTGCAATGCCGCACCGAGCCCGCTGCCGCCGTGCTCGGCCACCCGTTGCACTGGACGCTCATCGCGCGCGACCTCGCCGCGCCGCTGCCCAGCTTCACCCCCGCGCAGTTCGCGCCCGACTGGCTGCTGACCGACCAGCAAGGCGCCAGCGGCAGCACGGACGGGCACAGCGAGCAGACCGCCACCCTCACGCTCTACCCCCTGCGCAGCGGGCGCTTGCCCCTGCCCGCGGTGCAGGTGGGGAGCGCGCGCTGCCCAGCGCAAACGCTCGATGTCGCCGCAGCCGCCAACGGCGAAGCCCCGCTGCAATGGCGCACCCGCATGACGCCCGCCCGTCCCTACGCGCTGCAAGCGCTGCGCGTGGAACTGTGGGTCATCGGCGTCGGCAATCTGGCGTGGACGACGCCGCAGCCGCGCAGCGCGCAGGCGCAGATCGCACCGCTGGCCGACTCGGTGCGCAGCGAAGTCATCGACGGCGCGCCGCAACTCGTGCAAGTGTTCGCCTGGCGTGTGTTGCCCTTGCAGGCTGGCGAGGTGAATGTAGATTTCGGCCTGCTGCGCGCCCATGCCTTCGGCAGCCTGCGCGTTTACGCCCCGCCGCCGCTGCGCTTTACCGCGCGGGCGTTGCCGCAGTGGTGGTCGGCCGACGGCCTGATCGGCGCGCCGCAGTTGCAGCTGCTCTCGGCCCCGGCCAAGCTGCCCTTGGGCGACACCACCGCGTGGCGGCTGCGCTTGTCCGCCCCCGGCCTCGACCGGGCGCAGGTGCTGCGCGTGGCAAACCGCTGGGACGCCGCGCTGCCCGCCCATTTCGGCCCTGCTGACGTGCAGGTAACCCGCGCCCAAGAATCCTCCGCTGAAGCAGGTGACACCTGGGACATCACCCTTTACCTGCGCCCGCAAACCGCGGGTCGGCTGCAAGCGCCCGCGTTGCGGCTCGATTATTTCGATCCCCGCACCGAACTACCCGCCAGCGCGCGCTGGATGCCGCCGCTGCTCACCGTGATCGATGCCCGCCCGCTGCACCTCGCCATCGGCCTGGGCGGCGCCGCGGCGCTGCTCTTGCTGTTGTTTGCGCTGCGTGCAGTGGGCTGCTGGGCTTGCCGTAGCTGGCGCGAGCGCCGCGCGCTGCAAGCTGTGAGGCAAGCCACCGATGCTGCCGCGCTCAAGCAAGCCTGGCTGGCGCTGCCGCCCCGGCGCGGCCTGCCGCGCGCCGCCACCCTCGCGCAATGGCTAAGCGATGCCGCCTTGCCGCCTGCACATCCTTTGCATCTTCTTGCCGAGCGCCTGCAGCGCCATCTCTACGGGCTGCACGCAATGCCCGACTTCCCCGCGCTGCGCCGCGCCATCCACGCGGCGTTGGCGGCGAGGCGGCGAAGCGATTGACGCCGCTACAGCACCACCTTCACCATCGGATGACTGGTGAGCGCGCGGTACAGATCGTCAAGCTGCGCGCGGCTGGTGGCGCGGATGGTGCAGGTGCAGCTCAGATAGTTGCGTCCGCTGGAAGGGCGCAGCTCCATCGTCGCCGGATCGAAGTCGGGCGCGTGTTGCAGCACCACGGCGGCAATCGCATCGGCCAGGCCGTCCACATTCGCGCCCATGATTTTGATGGGGAAGTCGGACGGATATTTGATAAGACTCTCATCGCCGGGCGGGGTGGAAATCGGGTTCATGGCAACCTCAACAGAAATACGTCTGGCCTTGAATTATCCGGGCTGGCGCGGCGCGTATCCGAGACCTTCAGTAATGCGGCGGCAACTCGTCCCACAAGTTCGTGGGCGCTGAAGGCTGATCGTCCGCACGCTGACGCTGCAACTGCCCCACCTCCCGCAACAACTGCGCGATCTGATCTTGCTGCTTTGCCACCAAAGCGTTGAGCGCGTCGAGCAGGTCTTCCGCATAACCGAATTTTTCTTCCAGCCGGGTCAGGCGGGCGTTGGTTTCAGCGTCGTTGGGGGAGGGATTCATGGGAGTTCTTATTCAATTCGGCGCAGGAGCGAGCAAGACATTTGAGCAAATTCCCGCACGCGGCGGTAAGCGCTCATGCCTCGCTCGGGATCGATGAGCGCGCGTAAAACGACCGACATCATTCCCGCGCCGAACGCCGTGGGTGCGAAGATCGGCTCAAAGCGCCTCGGCGCAGAAGGTGGTCGTCGTGACGATGCGTGTGCGCCCGATGCGGCCATGTTGCAGCAGCCCGGCCCGCCGGTCGCCCGTCACCAGGTAATCGGCCTCGGCGGGACATTACCTCAATCACACGCCCGGCTTTACCGAGTCGGCCCTGTCGAGAGATAGCAAGTCGAGTTCTAGCCCTACAGCGTTTGCTGACTTTCGCCTCAAATTTTTTTGATTCAGTGCTTGCCGAAACCAACCGCCGATGCCGATCGCCTTTCTTGGCCTGTAGTAAGGTAGAACGCTCATCGGCTCCTCTGCCCTGCTCTCCCATGCTGACCATCCAATCAAAACACCTCGCCTCTCTTTTCGCGGCCTTTGTGCTGGCCCTGAGCACCGCGCAGGCGGCTACGCTCGATCAGGCGTCTTCCTTGCTGGATGCGGGCCATTTGACGCAGGCTGACCACGTCATCGCGCAGGTGCTGGCGGATCAGCCGAATTCGGCGCAGGCGCATTATCTGGACGCGCGGCTGCTGGCGGCTGAGGGCAAGTGGCCGCTGGCGGAGCAGGAGCTGGAACTGGCGCGTCGCCTCGATCCGACCTTGAGCTTCGGGCCGCAGGAGCAGGTGCAGGCGCTGGCCAACGAGGTGCTCAAGCACCAGTGGAAGAACCCGTCCGGGTTCGCGGGTTACGGACAGGCCGCGCTGGCGGCGCTGTTCGTGCTGATTTCGGGCTATCTGGTCTTCGGGGTGATGCGCCACCGGCGCCAGCCGCCCAAGGTCTGAGCGGCGCCGCCCTGCGCGGCCAGGCGACAGCAGGCGGCCGGGCGATTTCTCCCCATCAAGGTTTGCGTTTCAGGGTGAGGACGGTATAGGCGCCGTCTATCTGCTGCGCGCTGAATTCCACCGTGTCGCCGGTTTTGACGCCATCGAGCAGGGCTTTGTCGCGCACCCGGTAGTTCATGGTCATCGCGCCCATGCCCAGCGCGGGGATGGGGCCGTGACGCAGGGTGATCTTGCCGCTTGCGGCGTCGATTTTGCGCACCACACCTTCGGTCTGGTGTTCGCCCTGCGCGCCGGATGCAGCGGGCTGCATCATCTGCATGTGCTGCGCCATGCCTTCGGGGGTGGAATGGTCATGGTCAGCGTGGCTTTGCATGGCCAGGGCGGGCGTGCAGAGTGCTGCGGCCAGGGCGAGAAGGGAGCAGGTTTTCAGTGACTGGTTCACAGTGGGTTCCTTTGCAGGGGTTGAA
Organism: Thiomonas sp. SCN 64-16; assembly: GCF_001725585.1. Classification (NCBI taxonomy): domain Bacteria; kingdom Pseudomonadati; phylum Pseudomonadota; class Betaproteobacteria; order Burkholderiales; genus Thiomonas; species Thiomonas sp. SCN 64-16. Next base: position 46,756 of record NZ_MEGQ01000004.1, read on the forward strand.
GAAACAAAAAGGGGATAGGGGCGGAGCGAGGGCGGTTAATGCGCATGCTGCTGGGGCTTGCGCACTTGCAGCGTGTCTTGGGTGGCTTGGGGTTCGGTGGGGTCGGTGCGCGCGGGCGGCAGGTCGGCGGTGGGCACGGCGTGGGCTTGGGTGCCGGGCGGCATGCGGTACCAGCCGGGGTCGCGGTAGTCGCCGTGGGCGAGGTCGTCGCGCACTTTGAGCACGCTGAACATGCCGCCCATTTCCACCGATCCGTAAGGGCCGCGGCCGGTCATCATCGGCAGGGTGTTGTCAGGCAGGGGCATGTCCATCTCGGCCATTTCGGCCATGCCCTGGCTGCCCATCGCCATGTAGTCGGGCAGCAGCTTTTGCAGCGCGGGGGTGAGATCGTCCTGCTGCACGCCGATCATCGTCGGCACGCTGTGGCCCATGGCATTCATGGTGTGGTGCGATTTGTGGCAGTGGAAGGCCCAGTCGCCAGGGTTGTCAGCGATGAACTCGATGGCGCGCATCTGCCCCACGGCGATGTCCACCGTCACTTCGGGCCAGCGCGCGCTCTTGGGCACCCAGCCGCCATCGGTGCCGGCCACTTCGAACACATGGCCGTGCAGGTGGATGGGGTGGTTGGTCATGGTGAGGTTGCCCATGCGGATGCGCACGCGCTCGCCGGTGCGCGCCACCAGCGGGGCGATGCCGGGAAAGGCGCGGCTGTTCCAGGTCCAGAGGTTGAAGTCGAGCATGGTGTTGACCTTGGGCACGCTCGACCCAGGATCGATGTCGTAGGCGTTGATGAGAAAGGCGTAGTCGCGCGCCACCGCCATCTGCCGCGGGTTTTTGGGATGGACGATGAATAGGCCCATCGCGCCCATGGCCATCTGCACCATTTCGTCAGCGTGCGGGTGGTACATGAAGGTGCCGCTTTTGCGCAGCTCGAATTCATAGACGAAGGTCTGGCCGGGCGCGATCTGCGGCTGCGTCAGCCCGCCCACGCCGTCCATGCCGTTGGGCAGGATGAGGCCGTGCCAGTGCACCGTGGTGTGCTCGGGCAGTTTGTTGGTGACGTACAGGCGCACGCGGTCGCCTTCCACCGCTTCGATCGTCGGGCCGGGGCTGGAGCCGTTGTAGCCCCAGAGCTTGGCCGTCATGCCGGGCGAGATTTCGCGCACCACGGGTTCAGCGACGAGGTGAAATTCCTTCACGCTGTCTTTCATGCGAAAGGGCAGGCTCCAGCCGTTGAGGGTGACGACCGGGTTGTAGGGCCGGCCGGCCTGGGGGTGCAGCGGGGCTGCGGTCTCGGCGCTGTTGTATTGATGGGGTTCGGGCGCGGCGGCCAGGGCGTTGCGGCTGGCGGCGCCTGCGGCGACGAGGGCCGCGGCAGCGCCGAGAAAATGGCGTCGGGTATTCATGGTGTGAAAGTCCTGTGGGTCAGTGGCTGGTGACGGCCGGGGCGGCGTTGGCGGAAGCGGAGTCGGGCAGGGCGCCCGGGCCTGCGTCCACGCCAAGCTGGGCGGCTTGCCAGGCGGCGTCGGCCAGCCAGTAATTGCGCTGCGCGGAGATGGCCTCTCGCACCGCCTGCACCTGCGTCTGCGCGGCGGCGACGAGCTGAAAGGTGCCGATGAGCATGCCGTTGTAGCGAAGCTGGCTCTCATCGAGCACGGTCTGCGCCAGGGGCACGATCTGCTCGCGGCTGAGGCGCTGCTGCTGCCAGGCGCTGCCGCGCAGGGCGTCGGCCTCGCGCAGTTGCGAGGCGGCGCGGCGCGCGGTGGCGATGGCGCGGTTGCGCGCGGCGAGCACGCGGTCGGCGGCGGCGCTGCGGCGGGCGTCGCCTAGATCGAACAGCGGCAGCGGCAGGCTGAGGTCGAAGCCGTTTTGCGGCGGCGCGTCGCTATAGGTCTTTCGCACGCCGCCGAGTTCGACATGCTCGATCAGGCTGGTAGCGCGCGCCAGCCCTGCGGCTTGCGCGGTGGCCGTGTAATCGGCGCGGGCGAGTTGCACGTCCAGACGCTGGTCGAGCGCGGTTTGCAGCGCCATCGGCGCGGCTGCGCTCGGCTGCTTGGGCACCTCCGACAGTTGCGTCGGCAAAGCGAGGCGGGCGGCTTGCTCTGCCGACAACCCCAGCACCTGCACCAGCGCCTCGCGGCTTTGCGTGGCGGCCAGTTCGGCGCGGCGCAGGCGTAGCTGGCTATCGGCGGCGAACAGGCCTTGCTGCGCCGCGTCGAGCTTGGTGAAGTTGCCCGCCTGCTGCATGCGGTCAGCCAGAATGGCGGTGGCCTTGGCCGCTTCCACCACATCGCGGTCGTAGGCGGCAGTTTGCTGCGCCGCCACGGCGCGAACCCAACCCAGCCGCGCTTGCGCCGCCGTGCGCAGCACCGCGCGGGCGAGGCTGAGCCGAAGTTGCGTCTGCTGCGTGTCGTTCAGGCGCGAACGCGTGGGCAAAGTGAGCAGATCGAGCAGACCGAAGCTCAGGCTGCGTGTGATCTCCACTCCGCCGCCACCAATGAGCAGGCGCTCGAAGCCGAAAACCGGGTTGGTCAACCGGGCGCTTTGCGTGGAGTCGGCCGAGTCGGCCTGCACCTGCGCGATCAGCGCTTGCAGCGCCGGGCTGCCGAGCAGCGCGATGCGCACCGCGTCATCGGCAGTCAGGGGTTTGGACAGCAGCGCGTCGATCCGGGCTTGCGCGTCTTGCTGCTGCGCGGGATCGCGCTGCAAGTGCAGCGGCGTGCCGGTATGGGGCTGGGTAATGACATTGACGGCCTGTAGCGACTGCCGGGTTTGCAAGGGCGCGCAAGCTGCCAGAAGCGCGGCTGCGGCCAGGGGGGCGAGCCGCAGCGCCCGCAGGCGCACCTGCGGTCTGGGTGGGTTCCACATGAATTGACACCTCATTCGAGCCGCGACAGCGCGCGGCGACACGATGCGCAGCGCAAGTCTTGCGACCCGCGCTGCAACCGGGACTCAAACGGGGGTCAGGCTCTGGGAGGGCGCTGCAGAGAGCGCGGCTCGGCGCTGTGCCACGCGGTGTTGGCGGTGGAGGGGCACGAGTGCTGCGCGGCGTCGGTCAGCAGCAGGGTGAAGGCTGGGGGCTGAGCCACGGCCAGATGGCAGATCACGCAATGCTGGTGATCGTGAGAGCCGCAATCGGCTGGGGTGTTGGCGTCGACGTGGCAGCCCGGCATCGCGTCTGAAGTGTGTTGCTCTGCCGCCAGCGAGTGCAGATCCGCCATTGAGGCCATGTCATTTGAGGTCATCTCATGCGCCTGCGCCTGCGCCGTGGTCTGGGCCGGGGTTTGCACTCCGTCGCCCAAATTCATGCTGACCTGCGCCCAGCCGCGCAGAGGCAGCAAGACGAGCAGCAAGACCAGAACGGGACGCAGCAAGCGAGACATGTGACAAAGTCTAACCTAAGAATTCGCAGGCACACTGCCGTCATCAAACCCCCATAGAACGTGCGGAAAATGGGTTTCCGCCCCGGGCCGGCAGGGAACTATTGGTCATTAGCACTCTCTCACTGTGAGTGCTAATATCAAACACAAACAGGAGGATTCCATCCATGACCCACACTCAGTCAGCCGCAATCGTTCTGCGCCCGGCCCAGGTCGATGGCGCGTTTCCGCTCGCCTTGCCCAGTCTGGGCAATCTGGACGCCTACATCAGCGCCGTCAACCGCCTGCCCATGCTCAGCGCGGAAGAGGAGGCGCGGCTGGCGCGCACCTGGCGCGAGCAGGGGGACAAAGACGCGGCGGGCAAGCTGGTGCTGTCGCACCTGCGGCTGGTGGTTTCCACCGCACGGCAATATCTGGGCTACGGCCTGCCGCATGCCGACCTCATTCAAGAAGGCAATATCGGCTTGATGAAGGCGGTCAAGCGTTTCGACCCGGCGCATGGCGTGCGGCTGGTGAGTTATGCCCTGCACTGGATCAAGGCCGAAATTCACGAATACATTCTGCGCAACTGGCGGTTGGTGAAAGTGGCCACCACCAAATCGCAGCGCAAGCTGTTTTTCAATCTGCGCTCGATGAAAACGGCCAACGCCGGCATGAACGAGGCGCAGATCGACGACATGGCGCAGGCGCTCAACGTCAAGCGCGAAGACGTGATCGAGATGGAAAGCCGCATGGGCGGCGCCGACATCGCGCTCGACCCCACGGTGGAAGATGGCGAAGAGAGTTATGCGCCCATTTCCTATCTGGCCGACAACACGCAGGAGCCGATGGCCGTGCTCGAAGCGCGCAGCCACGACCGGCTGCAGGTCGAAGGGCTGGAAAACGCGCTCGAACTGCTCGACGCCCGCAGCCGCGCCATTGTCGAGCAGCGCTGGCTGCAGGTGAATGATGACGGCAGCGGCGGCAAGACCCTGCACGAACTGGCCGCCGAATACGGCGTGTCGGCCGAACGCATCCGCCAGATCGAGGTGGCGGCGATGAAAAAAATGCGCAAGTCGCTGGCGGAATTTGCCTGATTCGTTTGCTTGGTTCGTTTGCCTGAATCTGTCGTTGCACCGTCTAAAAAGCCCGCAGGTGACGGGCTTTTTTTGATGTTTGTGTGGCACGCGCATCAGCGCCAGCGGCGCACGGCCTGCCGCAGCGCGGCCCATTGCGTTTTGCGCTGGCGGGCATCAACTGGCGGGGCGTAGCGCCAGCGTTCGAGTTGCAGCAGGAGCGCAATGGCAGCTTGCGCGGATTGGGGCGGGAGGCTGTCAGCGCCCAGTCGGGCAGGGTCGATGCGGCCCGCCAGAGTGCGCGGCGGGGTGGAGGGTTCACTGTCGATGCCGACCTGCTCCAGCTTGCCGCGCAGCAGGGCGTAGGTCTGCGTCCAAGGGTCGTGCCTGTGGCGCTCCAGCGCCAGAAACGCGCCGCCGATGGCGGTGGCCACCAGCAGGGTGGCGATGGCCAGCGCGGCCAGGGTGGCCATGTCGGGTTGGTGCAGGCCGAGCTTGTTCAGCAGATCGAGCTGGCGCTGGCTGCCGTAGTGCAGCACCCACTGGTTCCAGGTGTTGTTGAGCGCGTCCCATTGGTTGCGCAGTTGCAGCAGCAGCGCGGCGTCGCGCGGGCCGAGCGCGGCCACGCCCAGCAGGGGCTCGCGCGAGGCGAGGGTGGCGCCGCTGCGGTCGATGCGCGCGGGGTCAACGGCGGCGGTAGGGTCGGCGCGCACCCAGCCGCGTTCGGGCAGCCAGTATTCGGCCCAGGCGTGGGCGTCGCTTTGGCGCACCACCCAGGTGTCGTCCACCGGGTTGAAGCGGCCGCCCTGGTAGCCGGTGACGATGCGCGCGGGAATGCCTGCGGCCCGCATCACCACGACGAACGCCTGCGCGTAGTGTTCGCAAAAACCGGCGCGGCGGTCGAACAGAAATTGGTCCACGCCGTCGCGCAGGCCGTAGGTGCCGGGGTTGAGGGTGTAGCGGAAGGGTTGGTTGCGAAACATCTGCAGCAGGGCTAGCGCAACGAAGGCGCCGCCCTGTCCGGCCGCCCTGGCTTGCGCGGCGAGTTGCCTGCCCAGCGCCACGCTGCGCGGATCGAAGCCCGCAGGCAGGGCTTCGTCGGCACGCAGGGCGGGGGTGAATTGCGTGGGGCCGTAGCGAAACTGCGGTGACGACTCGACGGTGTAGCGCGAGAGATGGTCGAGCGGCCGCCCGGTGACCAGTTGCAGGTCGGGCAGCCACTGCACCCGATATCCCTCGATCTCGGGCGCGGCCATCGGGGCGTCGAGCGCGAAGACGAAGGTCTGCTGCGTGGGCTGCAGGGTGACGGTGTAGCGCACGGGCGGGCCGCTCAGGTGCAGATCGGCGGGTGGGGCGAGGCTGGCGCGGTCGCGCTGGCGCGGGTTGGGCAGCCACACGCCGTTGTCAAACAAACTCAGCACCGGGCCGCGCCAGTAAAGCTCACGGTCAGGCGGGCGCGGGCCGTGGAACACCACGCGGAAGGCGACCGAGTCGTCTCGCGCCAACTCGGCGATCTGCCCCGGTGACATACTGGCCGACAGCCCGGTGATGGCCTGCGCGCCGCTTTGCGGCAAGGCCCACAGCGGCGCGCTCAGGCGCGGAAACACCATGAACAGCACGACCATCGCGGGCGCGCCCAGCGCCATCATCTTGAGCGCGGTGAGCAGCGACTGCCGCAGCGGCGGCCGACCAGCGGGCAGATTGGCGTTGACCAGCGCGGCCAGCATGCCCCAGGTGGCCAGCACCATGACCAGGGCGGTACCCAGCGACTGCGAGAACAGAAAGTTGGCCGCGATGGTGAAAAAACCGAGAAAGAACAGCACATGGGCATCGCGGCGCGAGCGCATCTCCAGGGTTTTGAGGCCGAGCAGCACGCACAGCAGCGCGACCCCCGCGTCGCGCCCGAGTACGGTGTGGAAATCCCACAGGGTGATGACGACGGAGAACAGCAAAATGAGCACCAGCACGCCGCGCCCGGGCAGCGGCGCACTGCGCCAGGCCAGCGCCGCACGCCAGGCCAGCAGGCCGAGCACCAGCGCGCTCGTCCACCAAGGCAGATGGACGAACAGCGGAAGCATCAGCAGCAGCGACACGCCGAGCAGGAACAGGGTGTCGCGCGCATCGCGCGGCAGGGCGTTGGTGCGGTGGGTCCAGCGGGCCAGCAGCGTCTGGCTGGGGTTGGACTGAATCACGACTTGGCTCGCGGGGCGGCGCCCGAACGGGGCTGCAACAGGGGGCCGGGATGCAGCGCGAGCAGGCGCAGGCAGGCGGCGCGGTGCGCGGCGCCAGTGGCTGGCCTGATTTGCTGGCCGCCGAGCTGCAGGCCGTAGGGCGTGCCGGTGCGGTCGGCCGCCAGCACCCAGGCGCACAGCCGTGAAAGCCGGGCTTCGATGTCGAGCTGCGCGGGCAGCGCGGCGAAGTCGAGCCAGAGTTCGGCGCGGGCCTGTGGCTGGGCGGTGTCGCGGCTGATGAGTTCGTCGCTGCGGGCGAATTTTTTCCACAGCACATGCCGTAGCGAATCACCGGTGCGATAGGCGCGTACGCCATCGGTTTCGCCGCCGCCGCGCGCAAGCGCCGGGCCGTTGCCTGGCGTGGGGCGGGCGGGCGGCAGGGGCGGGGCGGGATGCTCGGCGGCTGGCAGCACGAGCAGTTCGATCTGCGGCTGCCAGCGGCTCCAGGCCGTCCAGACGCCCAGCGGGTAATAACTTTCGACGGTGAGCAGGGGCCAGGCCAGCAGGCCGCGGCGCGGCGGCGTCCAGCTCAGGGTGAGGGCGGGTTCACTGTTGCGGGCGCAGTCGGCGTAGGCCCAGGGGTAAGGCGCCTTGGACGCTTTGCGGCGGGCCTTCTTCTGGGACGCGGGCGGCGTAGCTTGGGTGCCCGCCGGGCGCAGCGCCAGCCCCCAGCGGTCGCGTGCGCCGCCTTGCAACAGCAGGCCGAGACGGGCGCTCTGACCCTGGTGCAGCAGGCCTTCGGGCGGCCGCGCGATGAGCTGCAAGCCGCGAAGATTGTTGTGGGTGACGTGCATGGCCATCATCGCGCTGCCCGCCAGCAGGAAGGTGAGCAGATAGCCGAGATTGAGCTGGTAGTTGATGCTCAGCACCAGCAAGACCAGCAGCAGCAGGGCGAAAAACCAGCCGGTGCGGGTGGGCAGGATGTAGACATTGCGGTGGGTCAGCCGCGTGCTGCCGCCGGCCGGATGGCGTGCTAGCGCCCAGGCATCAAAGCGCTGCGCGAAGGCGTCGCGCAGGGTGTTCGACGCGGCGGGCGGGGGCAGGGCGGTATCGGCGGAGGGTGGCATGATCACTGCTTGGCGCGCGGGCCTTCGGGCCTTACACCGGGACGTGTTCCAGCAGCGATTGCACTGCCTGCAACGAGGCGGCGCGGTTGACCGTGGGGCTGTCGAGGGTGCGCAAGCGGTGCCCGGCAACAAACGGCAGGACTTGCTGCACGTCGTCGGGAATGAGGTAGTCGCGGCCCTGCAGCAGCGCCCAGGCCCGGGCGGCGCGCAACAGGCCCAGACCGGCGCGCGGGCTGAGCCCTTCGATGAACCAGCGCCCGTTGCGCGTCTGCGTGAGCAGCTCCTGCACATAATCGAGCAGGGCGGGCGCGGCGTGCACGGCCTGCGCCTGTCGCTGCAGCTCGATCAAGCGCTCGGGGGTCAGCACCGGTTGCAGCTCCGCGATCAGCTCGCGCCGGTCGCGGCCTTCGAGCAGGGCGCGCTCGGCGGCGCGGCTGGGGTAGCCCAGCGAGATGCACAGCAGAAAGCGGTCGAGCTGCGACTCGGGCAGGGCATAGGTGCCGAGCTGGTCGAACGGGTTTTGGGTGGCGATGACGAAAAACGGTTCGGGCAGGCGGCGCGTCTGTCCGTCCACACTCACCTGGCGCTCTTCCATCGCTTCGAGCAGGGCGCTTTGCACCTTCGGCCCGGCGCGGTTGATTTCGTCGGCCAGCAGCACCTGCGAAAACACCGGGCCGGGGTGAAACACGAACTCGCTGCGGTTGCGGTCGAACACCGAAATGCCCAGCAGATCGCCCGGCATGAGGTCGGAGGTGAACTGCGCGCGGGCGTACTGCAGCCCCAGCGTGGCGGCCAGGGCATGGGCCAGCGTGGTCTTGCCCACCCCGGGCAGATCTTCGATGAGCAGATGACCGCTGGCCAAGAGGCAGCACACGGCGAGTTCCACCTGCGGGCGCTTGCCTCTGATAATGGTTTCGAGCTGGTCGAGCAAACTGGGCAGGGCTGGGGTTTTCACGAGCGGCGGAGTGGGGGGCGACAGCGCACTATGCTACGAGGACGACGTGCATGCCCCCGAATCTGGGGATATGCCGCAGGAGACAAGAACCATGACGACCGGCTTCTACACCCATGCCGACTGCACCCTGCACGAAATGGGGGCAGACCATCCCGAATGCCCGCAGCGCCTCGCCGCCATTGAAGACCGGTTGATCGCCGCGCAGATTGCGCCTTGGCTCGAACGCCACGACGACGCGCCGCCCGCCAGCCTGGAGGACGTTGAGCGCGCGCATTCGGCGCTGTATGTCGCCGATCTCAAAAAGCGCGGTGATTTCGAGCAGGGGCATGAGTGGATCGACGCGGACACGATGATGAATCCGCATACCTGGCAAGCCGCGCTGCGGGCCGCCGGTGCAGCCATCAGCGCGACCGATGCCGTCATCGACGGTCATCTGCACAACGCCTTTTGCTCCATCCGCCCGCCCGGCCATCATGCCACTCGCGATCAGGCGATGGGATTCTGTTTTCTCGGCAATGTCGCCATTGCCGCACGCCATGCGCTCGATGTGCGCGGGCTGGATCGCGTGGCCATCGTCGATTTCGATGTGCACCACGGCAACGGCACCGAAGACATTTTCCGCGGCGATGAACGGGTGCTGATGGTGAGCTTCTTCCAGCACCCCTTCTACCCCTACAGCGGCGCGGAAGGCGGGCAGCCGAATATGGTCAACGTCCCCGTCCCGGCCTACACCAAGGGCGACGGGGTACGCCACATCGTCACCGAGCAGTGGCTCCCCCGACTGCGGACCTTTGCGCCGCAGATGCTGTTCATCAGCGCCGGCTTCGACGCCCACCGCGAAGACGATATGGGTCAGATGGGCCTGGTGGAAGCCGACTACGCCTGGATCACCCGCCAACTGGTGGACTTTGCCGAGGCGCAGTGCGAAGGCCGCATCGTCTCCTGCCTGGAAGGCGGCTACAACCTTAGCGCTTTGGGCCGCAGCGTGGCCGAACACGTGCGGGTGCTGGCGGGGCTGGATTGAAAAAGGGCGGTCATCAAGACCAACGGCCGATGGGTGGAATGCCTGCCTGTTGTTTGCCCAGGCTACTTTCCCGCAATCCACCGCGCTTGCAGCTCGCCCACGATGCCACGGCGAAACAGCAGCACGCAGAGCACGAAGATGGCACCGATCACCATGCTCACCGAATCGTTGAGTTGGTGAAACCAGTCGACCCCGGTGGCGTGCACCAGGAAGCGGGAGATGGTGCCCATCTTCTCTTCCAGCACGGTGATGATGACCGCGCCTAGAATAGGGCCGAGATCGGTGCCAAGACCCCCGACCAGGGTCATCAGGATGACCAGGCCCGAAGTGCTCCAGTGCACATCGGTGAGCGTCTCGAAGCCCATGACCACGGCCTTCATCGCGCCAGCCAGTCCTGCGAAACCTGCCGAAATCAGAAACACGCCGAGCTTGTAGCGGTTGACGCGATAGCCCAGGGAAATGGCCCGCGGCTCGTTCTCGCGCACGGCCTGCAGCACCTGACCGAAGGGCGAATTCACCACCCGGCGCATAAACCACCAGCTCGCGACGAACACCGCCAGCACCAAGTAATACATCACCCGATCGGATTGCAGCGGCAGCCCGAACAGCGTGCTGCGGGGAATGCCCTGCAAGCCGTCTTCGCCGCCGGTGAAATGGGCCTGCAGGGCGTAAAAGTAGACGATCTGCGCCAGCGCCAGGGTGATCATCGAAAAGTAAATGCCGGAGCGCCGCACGGCAAGCAGTCCCATCACCAGACCGATCAGCAGCGCGGTGACCACCCCGGTCAGAATGCCCAGCGGCGTGGGCCAGCCCCAAGTGGTGAGCGCCAGGCCAGTGAGATAGCCAGCGCCGCCGAACAGCGCGGCATGGCCGAAGGAGATCAGCCCGGCGTAGCCCGCCAGCAGATTGAAGGCGCAGGCAAACAGCGCAAAGCACATCATGCGCATGCCCAGCACCGGATAGAGGCCGATCCAGGGGGCGATCAGCGCGAGAAGCAGCAGGGTCCACAGCAGGCCGACGTACAAGCGGGAGCGCGCGAGCATGTTCATTTCTCCTTGCCGAACAGGCCCGCGGGACGCACGGTCAGCACCAGCGCCATCAGGATGAAGACCACCGTGTTGGAGACCGGCGAATAAAACACTTTGGCCAGGCCCTCGATCAAGCCCAGCGCCAGGCCCGAGACAATGGCGCCGAGCACCGAGCCCATGCCGCCGATGACCACGATGGCGAATACCACGATGATGAGGTTGGAGCCCATCAGCGGCGAGACCTGGATGACGGGTGCCGCCAGCACGCCGGCCAATCCAGCCAGGGCCGAGCCGAAACCGAAGGTCAGCATGACCATGCGCGGGAAGTTCACGCCGAACGCCTGGATCAGCGCCGGGTTCTCTGTGCCCGCGCGCAGGTACGCGCCCAGCTTGGTGCGGTCGATCAGCAGCCAGGTGCCGAAGCACACCAGCAGGCTGGCGACCACGGCGAAGAGGTAATACGCGGGCAGGTACATGAATCCCAGATTGAGCGTGGCGCTGAGCAGCTCAGGCGGGTTGTAGGGGGCGCCGGCCACGCCGAAGAACGAGCGGAACACGCCTTCGATCAGCAGGGTGAGACCGAAGGTCAGCAGTAGACCGTAGATCGGATCGATGCCGCGCAGCCGACGCAGCGCGACACGCTCCACCCCAATGCCGAATAGGCCGACGAGCAGGGGAGCGAACAACAGCATCCACCAGAAATTGAGATGCAGGTATTGCCCGCCCATCCAGGCGAACATGGCGCCCATCATGAAAAACGCGCCGTGGGCGAAATTGACCACGTCCATCAGGCCGAAGATCACGGCCAGGCCGAGCGAGAGCATGGCGTAAAAAGCGCCATTCACCAGGCCCAGCATGAGTTGCCCGAGCAGTAGGGGCAGGGGGAAACCAAACAATTCAGTCAAGCGGCACCTCGACGGTCAGTCCATGGATGGAGCGTCTCCGGCAGGCATTGCGCGTGCCGGAGACGGGCATCGGCTCTTACTTGTCCAGCGGGCAGCCGTAGGCGGAGGCCGGGCCGAAGGCGTCGTTGCCGGGGATGGTCTGCACCAGCTTGTAGTAATCCCAGGGCTCTTTCGATTCAGCCGGGGTCTTGACCTGCTCCAGGTACATGTCGTGGATCATCAGCCCGCTCGGGCGCATGAAGCCATCCTTCATATACATGTCGTTGACTTTCATCTTGCGCATTTCGGCCATGACCTTGGTGCCATCGGTCGTGCCCGCGGCCTTCACGGCCTTCAGGTAGGTGAGCGCGGCGGAGTAGTCTCCGGCTTGGAGGAAGGTCGGCATGGCGTGCATTTCCTTGAAGTAGCGCTCGGCCCAGGCGCGCGACTGCGCGTTCTGGTTCCAGTACCACGGCGTGGTCAGGTACAGGCCTTGGGCAGCCGGCAGGCCGACGCTGTGGATGTCGGTGATGAACAGCAGCAGGCCGGCGAGCTTCATGGTCTTGGTCACGCCGAACTGGTTGGCCTGCTTGATCGCGTTGTCGGCATCACCGCCTGCGTTGGCCAGGCCGAGCACTTGAGCCTTTGAAGCCTGGGCCTGCAGCAGATAAGACGAAAAATCTGATGCACCCAAAGGCGCCAGAACTTGCCCAACCACGGTGCCGCCGTCCGCCTTCACGACCTTGGCGGCTTCGTTCTCAAGCGACTTGCCGAAGGCATAGTCAGCGGTGAGGAAGTACCAGCTCTTGCCACCATTCTTGATCACTGCGCTGGCGGTGCCGCGTGCCAGCGCGGTGGTGTTGTAGGCGTACATGACGGTGTAGGGCGTGCACTGTTTGCCGACGATGCTCGACGCGCCCGCGCCGACGACGAAGAACGGTTTTTTGTATTGCGCTGCGATGGGTTCCATGGCCAGTGCCGTGGCGCTGTTGGTGCCACCCATCAGCATGTCTACCCCGTCCTGCGAGAGGTATTCCTTGGCCTTGCCAGCGGCCAGGTCGGCCTTGTTCTGGTGGTCGAAGCTCACCAGTTCAACTTTACGGCCGAGCACGCTGCCGCCGAAGTCGGCGATGGCCATCTTGATGGCGGCCACTCCGCCGGGGCCGTCCACGGCAGAGTAAACGCCCGACAGATCGGTGATGAAGCCGATCTTGACGGGGGGCTCTGCGGCGCTGGCCGAGGCCAGTGTGCCCAGGGCCAGGGTGAGGGCAGAGGCGAGGGTTTTGAGTTTCATGGGAGTCTCCAAAAGGGTTTGCGCATTCGAGCGCGCTTAGACGCCGAGCAGGTTTTGCAGTGCCGTTCTGTTTTTCTGCAAATCCGCACGGTTAATTTCCAGAACGATCTGGCCGCGCTCCATCACATAAAAGCGGTCGGCGAGATGGGCGGAAAACCGGAAGTTCTGTTCAACCAGCAGAACAGAGAAGCCTTTGTGTTTGAGTGCCGTGATCGCGCGTCCCAGGGCTTGCACGATGACCGGAGCCAGCCCTTCGGAGATCTCGTCGAGCAGCATCAGGCGCGCACCGGTGCGCAGAATGCGCGCCACCGCCAGCATCTGCTGCTCACCGCCCGACAGCCGAGTGCCCGGGCTATGGGCCCGTTCCTTCAAATTCGGGAACAGGGCGTAGATCTCGTCGGTGCTTAGGCCAGAAAAGCCCGTCTTCAGGTCGGGCGGCAGGAACAGGTTTTCCCGCGCCGAAAGGCTGGCGAAGATGCCGCGTTCCTCGGGGCAATAGCCCACGCCCAGCGGCGCCACGCGGTGGCGGGGCAGATCGATGGCTTCGGTGCCCGCAACGCGGATGCTGCCGGTGCGTCGACCCGTGAGTCCCATGATGGCGCGCAGCGTACTGGTGCGTCCCGCCCCGTTACGGCCGAGTAGGCACACCGTCTCGCCCGGCTCCACGGTGAGATTCACCCCATGCAGCACATGCGATTCGCCGTACCAGGCATGCAGATTCTCGATGGCCAGTGCGGACGGCGGGCTGCCGTGGGTGGCCGGCGGTGCCGATGCTGTCGCCTGGACCGCGGAAGACGCGTCGGCGACGCTGCTCATAGGGCAAGTTCCTCTTCGGCCTCGCCCATATAGGCGGCGATCACCTCGGGATTGCGCGAAACCTCGCCGTAACTGCCTTCGGCCAGGACCTGTCCGCGCTGCATGACCGTCACGCGGTCGCAGATGCTGGAGATGACCGACATATTGTGTTCGACCATCAAAACGGTGCGCCCCCGCGCGACGCGGCGGATGAGTTCGGTCACCTGTTGCACGTCTTCGTGGCCCAGGCCCTGAGTCGGTTCATCAAGCAGCATCAGCTTGGGATTCATGGCCAGCGTAGTGGCGAGTTCCAGCGCCCGTTTGTGGCCATAGGGCAGGCTGGCTGCCGCACGACGGGCCTGGCTGGCGAGTCCGACCAGTTCGAGAAACTGCATCGCCTCGTCATTCAGGCGATCGAGCGCCCGGGTCGAGCGCCAGAACTGGGTGGCCAGCCCGGCCTGCCGCTGCAAACCGACGCGGACGTTTTCGAGCAAGGTCATCTGAGAAAAGGTGGCACTGATCTGAAAGGAACGCAACAGACCAAGCCGGGCAATATCTGCCGGCTGCAGATGGGTAATAGGTCGATTCTGAAAATAAACTTCACCTGAAGTGGGTGTAATGAATTTGCTCAATAAATTGAAGCAGGTGGTTTTTCCGGCGCCGTTGGGGCCGACGAGCGCGTGAATGGCGCCTTCGTTAACCTGCAGATTGACATTCTGAACTGCGGCAAATCCGGAAAACTGTTTACTCAGTCCCTCTGCGCGCAAAATAGTCGTGTTCGGCATGAGCTTCATCCTTTATAAGGCTTGCATTTTGCTGCAACGCACCCTGGGCGCTCAAGAGTCCAGCGCCAGTGGAAACCCTGATGATTGGCATGATTTGGTAAAAGTCTTTGAGAATTTGTACTAAATGACACAAACAGTCACATCGAATTAAATACTCCGGCGAGTAAATCATGCGATGTGCCCACCTTGGGTGCGGGAAATCGCAAAAAAAGCCCACCCGAAAATAATCGGCGTGGGCCTTATTTTGAATGGTTTTTTTATGAGGCAAAGTCTCTGGATTACTTGTTCAAATCACCCAGGCAGAGATATTTCATTTCGACATATTCGTCGATGCCGTGATGCGAGCCTTCGCGGCCCAGGCCGGACTGTTTTACGCCGCCGAAGGGGGCGACTTCGTTGGACATCAGGCCGGTGTTGATGCCCACCATGCCGTATTCGAGTTCCTCGGCCACGCGGAAGATGCGGCCGACGTCGCGGCTGAAGAAGTAGGCGGCCAGGCCGAATTCGGTGGCGTTGGCCGCGGCGATGGCCTCGGCTTCGGTTTTGAAGCGGAACACCGGCGCCACCGGGCCGAAGGTTTCCTCTCTAGCGCAGAGCATGTCGCTGGTCACATCGGCCAGTACGGTGGCCTGGAAGAACCGTCCGGCATGGGGGCCGGTCTCCACCCGCTTGCCGCCCACCACCATGCGCGCGCCCTTGGAGGTGGCGTCGCTGATGTGCTTCTCGACCTTGGCCAGCGCCTGATCGTCGATCAGCGGGCCCAGATTCACGCCTTCATCGAAGCCGCTGCCGATTTTCAGGCTGCCCACGGCCTGCGCCAGACGCTCGACGAAACGGTCGTAGATGCCGTCCTGCACATACAGCCGGTTGGCGCAGACGCAGGTCTGGCCGGCGTTGCGGTACTTGCTCGCCATGGCGCCTTCGATGGCCGAGTCGAGATCGGCATCGTCGAACACGATGAAGGGCGCGTTACCGCCAAGTTCTAGCGACAGCTTCTTGATACTGGGCGCCGACTGCGCCATGAGAATGCGGCCGACCTCGGTGGAGCCGGTGAACGACAGATGACGCACCACCTTTGATGCGCACAGCAGCTTGCCGATGGCGATCGACCCTTCGGCGTCGGCGGTGAGCACGTTGAGCACGCCGCGCGGAATACCGGCGCGGTGGGCCAGTTCGGCTGCGGCCAGCGCGGTCAGCGGCGTCTGTTCGGCGGGCTTGATGACCACGGGGCAGCCGGCGGCCAGTGCGGGCGCGACCTTGCGGGTGATCATGGCCAGCGGGAAATTCCACGGCGTGATCGCGGCGCAGACGCCGACGGGCTGCTTGAGGACGAGCAGGCGCTTGGTGGCGTCCGGGCTGGGAATGGTTTCTCCGTAAACCCGCTTGGCTTCTTCGGCGAACCATTCCACAAAGCTGGCGCCGTAGAGCACTTCGCCCTTGGCCTCGGCCAGCGGCTTGCCCTGTTCGGCGGTCATCAGCCGGGCCAGGTCGTCGGCGTTGGCCACGAGCAGATCGAACCACTTGCGCAGGATGGCGGCGCGCTGCTTGGCCGGCAGGGCGCGCCAGGCGGGCCAGGCTGCATCTGCGGCGTCGATGGCGAGCTGCGCGTGCATCGGCTCCAGCGCGGGCACCTGCGCCAGTTCGGCATTGGTGGCCGGGTCGGTGACCGCGAAGCGGCGGGCGGAATCGATCCACTGGCCATCGATATAGGCCTGGGTCTTGAACAGCGTGGGGTCTTTGAGCAGGGACAGCGGATTGGCGGGCCGGTTCATGGAAGCTCCGGTTGGGGTGAACGGGGATAGGTTGTAAGCCCTAAAATCTAACCTTTTGCATGATCGTGCGCCAGAGCCAGTTCCGCGCCCGTGCCACAGCCACTTACCCGCCCCATGAACGTCTCCGACATCCGCGAAAAATTTCTGGCCTATTTTGAGTCGCAGGGTTCCACCCGTGTGGCGTCTTCCTCGCTCGTGCCGGGTAACGACCCCACCCTGCTGTTCACCAATTCGGGCATGGTGCAGTTCAAGGACGTGTTCCTCGGGCAGGACCAGCGTCCCTACAAGCGCGCCACCACGGCGCAGCGCTGCGTGCGCGCCGGCGGCAAGCACAACGATCTGGAGAACGTGGGCTACACCGCGCGGCATCACACCTTCTTCGAGATGCTGGGCAACTTCAGCTTCGGCGACTACTTCAAGCGCGAAGCCATCCGCTACGCCTGGGAGTTGCTCACCACGGTCTATAAGCTCCCGGCCGAGAAGCTATGGGTGACGGTGTATGCAGAAGACGACGAGGCCCACGACATCTGGGCCAAGGAAGTCGGCGTGCCGGTCGAGCGCATCATCCGCATTGGCGACAACAAAGGCGCCCGCTACGCCTCCGACAACTTCTGGCAGATGGCCGATACCGGCCCCTGCGGGCCCTGCAGCGAGATTTTCTACGACCACGGCCCCGAGATCTGGGGTGGCCCACCCGGCTCGGCCGAAGAAGACGGCGACCGTTACATCGAGATCTGGAACCTGGTGTTCATGCAGTTCGAGCGCTATGCCGCTGGCGAGGAGCGCTTCGAGACCGAACATCAGGCCACCGCGCGCAAACAGGCCGTCGAGGCCGAGGGCGGCATCGGTCTGGTGAGCAAGGATGGCGAAGGCTACAAGCTGGCCGTCTTCCGCCAGAAGCCCCTGCCCAAGCCCTGCGTGGATACCGGCATGGGCCTGGAGCGCATTGCCGCGGTGCTGCAGCATGTCCACAGCAATTACGAAATCGACCTGTTTCAGGCCCTCATCAAGGCCGCTGCGCGCGAGACCGCGACCGCCGATCTGGGACATGCCTCGCTCAAGGTCATCGCCGACCACATCCGCGCCTGTGCTTTTCTCATCGTCGATGGCGTGATTCCGGGCAACGAAGGGCGTGGCTATGTTCTGCGGCGCATCAACCGCCGCGCCATCCGCCACGGTTACAAGCTGGGCGTGCGCCAGCCGTTCTTCTACAAAATGGTGCCCGATCTGGTGGCGCAGATGGGCGCGGCCTATCCCGAGCTGGCCGAGGCGCAAGGCCGCGTGGCCGAAGTGCTGCAGGCGGAAGAAGCGCGCTTTTTCGAGACCATCGAACATGGCATGGGCGTGCTCGACACCGAACTGGCTGCGCTGCGCGCTGCGGGCGGTAATTTGCTGGCCGGTGAACTCGCCTTCAAACTGCACGACACCTTCGGCTTCCCGCTCGACCTCACGCAAGACGTTTGCCGCGAGCATGGGGTCAAGGTCGACGAAGCCGCTTTCGACGCCGCCATGGCCCGCCAGCGCGAGCAGGCGCGCGCAGCGGGTAAGTTCAAGATGCAGGCCGCGCTCGACTACGTCGGCGACAAGACCCGCTTCGACGGTTACGAGCATCTGCTGGTGAAGGAGGCGCGCGTGGTCGCGCTCTACAAGGATGGCACTTCGGTGCCAACCTTGCAGGCCGGTGACCCAGGCGTGGTCGTGCTCGACCGCACGCCGTTCTACGCCGAATCCGGCGGGCAGGTGGGCGACAGCGGTGTGCTGTTCGAGGGCGACTCCTGCGATCTGCGCTTTGTCGTGCACGATACGCAAAAGCTGCAGGCCGATGTGTTCGGCCACCACGGCACGCTCGAGTCGGGCAGCCTCAAAGTGGGCGAAATCGTGGCCGCGCAGGTGGACGGCGAGCGCCGTCAGGCGGTCATGCGCAACCACAGTGTGACCCACCTGATGCACAAGGCGCTGCGTCTGGTGCTGGGCGATCATGTGCAGCAAAAGGGCTCGCTGGTCGATGCCGACAAGACCCGCTTCGACTTCGCCCACGACGCGCCGATGAGCGACGACGAGATCGCCCGAGTCGAACGCCTGGTGAATGAGGAAATTCTGGCCAATGCCGCAACCCAAGCCCGCGTGATGCCCATCGACGAGGCCAAGGGGCTGGGTGCGATGATGCTGTTCGGCGAGAAGTACGGCGACACCGTGCGGGTGCTCGACATCGGCACCTCGCGCGAGCTCTGTGGTGGCACCCATGTGGCGCGCACCGGCGACATCGGGCTGTTCAAGATCGTGTTTGAAGGCGGTGTGGCCGCGGGCATCCGCCGGGTGGAGGCCATCACCGGCCTGAATGCGCTGGCCTTTGTGCAGAAGCAGAACGCGCTGGTCGCGCGGCTGTCGCGCACCCTGAAGGCGCCGGCCGAGGAGTCTGCGGCCAAGGTCGAGCAACTGTTAGAGCAGCTGCGCCAGCTCGAAAAAGACCTGGCCCAGCTCAAGGCGCAGCAGGCCGCCGCTCAGGGCGACGCCCTGGTGTCGCAGGCCATCACCATGGGCAGCACGGCCGTGCTGCTGGCGCGCATGGACGGGCTGGACGCCAAGGGCTTGCGCGAAGCGGTGGACCGCATCAAGTCCAAACTCAAGACGGCCGTGGTGCTGCTGGCAAGCGCCGAGGGCGACAAGGTGCAGCTCGCCGCAGGAGTGAGCGCTGACCGCGTGGGTCAGATCAAGGCCGGCGACTTGGTCAGTGCCGCGGCGCAGGCCGTGGGCGGCAAGGGCGGCGGTCGGCCGGACTTCGCCATGGCTGGCGGCACGCAACCCGAGCGAATCGACGCCGCGCTGGCCCAGGCCAAGAGCCTGCTGCAACAGCGCCTCGGCGCCTGATCGCACGGAGTGCCGATGGATCTGCAGGGCAAACACATCGTTCTCGCCGTCACCGGCGGAGTCGCGGCTTACAAGGCGGCCGAGTTGACGCGGCTGCTGGTCCAGGCGGGGGCGACGGTGCAGGTCGTACTGACGGCTGCGGGTGCGCGCTTTGTCGGCGCCGCGACCTTCCAGGCGCTCACCGGTCGGCCGGTGTTCGATGACCTGTGGGATACCCGCGTGGGCAACGGCATGGCGCATATCGAGCTGACGCGCGCCGCCGATCTCGTGGTCGTCGCGCCAGCTACGGCGAATGTGCTCGCGCAGGCGGCGGGTGGCTTGTCGGACGATCTGCTTTCCACCCTGCTGCTGGCGTCCAACAAACCCGTGCTGTTCGCCCCGGCGATGAACCGCGAGATGTGGGGTCATCCGGCCACGCAGCGCAACGTCGCCCGGCTGCGCGAAGACGGCGCACTGATCAGCGGCCCGGCCGCGGGCGAGCAGGCCTGCGGCGAGGTCGGCGAAGGCCGCATGGTCGAACCCGAAGAGCTGTTGCAAGACATCGTCGCCGCGTTTCAGCCCAAATTGTTCAAAGGCCGCACCGTGCTGGTCACCGCCGGCCCCACCTTCGAGGCTATCGACCCGGTGCGGGGCCTGACCAACCGCTCCAGCGGCAAGATGGGCTACGCCGTGGCCCGGGCGGCGCGTGAGGCCGGGGCGCGCGTGGTGCTGGTCAGCGGCCCGACCGCACTGCCCGCGCCGCATGGCGTGCAGCGGGTGGACGTGACCAGCGCGCAGGAGATGTTCGACGCGGTGATGGCGCAGGTTGGCGCCGCGCAGGTGTTCATCGCCACCGCGGCCGTGGCCGACTGGCGGCCTGCACAGGTTCAAGCGCAGAAACAGAAAAAGCGCGAAGGCGAGGGCGCTCCGACCATTGCCTTGCAGGCCAACCCGGACATTCTCGCCACGGTAGCCGCTTTGCCGCAGCCGCCGTTCTGCGTGGGCTTTGCCGCCGAGAGCGAAAAACTGGCGGAACACGCCGCAGCCAAACGTGTGCGCAAGAATGTGCCGCTGCTGGTGGGCAATCTCGGGTCGGACACTTTCGGCCGCGACGACAACCGGCTGGAACTGTTCGACGCTACCGGTCATCACCCTCTGGGCAGCGGCGACAAGCTCGTGCTGGCGCGCAAGCTCATTAATGAGATCGCGGCCCGGCTTGAACGTGCTGGCCTCTGAGCGGTCTGCGCCGCCCTCCGCGATTCAATCGCTTCATCCACCAAGGAATCCTCTTGTCTCATCACCGCATCGCCGTCCGCCTTCTCGATAACCGTCTGCGCGAGCAGCTTCCCGCCTACGCCAGCCCAGGCAGCGCGGGCATGGATCTGCGCGCCTGCATCGACGCCCCGCTGACCCTGCAACCGGGGCAGGCCGAGCTCATTCCCACCGGCCTGTCCATGCACATCGGCGACTGCGGCCTGTGCGCCATGCTGCTGCCGCGCTCCGGCCTGGGACACAAGCATGGCGTGGTGCTGGGCAATCTGGTCGGGCTGATCGATTCCGACTATCAAGGCCCGCTGATGGTGAGCTGCTGGAACCGCGGCAGCGCGGCCTACACCGTGCAACCGATGGAACGCATCGCGCAGATGGTCATCGTGCCGGTGGTGCAGGCGCAGTGGGAGGTGGTGGAGCACTTCGACGCCACCGAGCGCGGCGCCGGGGGCTTTGGCTCCACCGGCGCGCACTGATCCGCGCAAACCCATAGGGCTGTGACATGGCGCGTCGCTGGGCCAAGCTGCTGGTACGCAAGTTCGAGGTGATGCAAAGCAGCCCGTGGCTGCGTCCCTTCGCCAAATACATTGCGCACCCGGCGCTGTGGAGCCTGAACCGCCGCAGCGTGGCGCTGGCGGTGGCGGCGGGCATGATCGGCGGCTTGATTCCTGGCCCGTTCCAGATGCTCACCGCGGGCATTCTGGCTGTGATGGTGCGCTGCAACTTTCCCATCGCTCTGGTGGTGACGCTCTACAGCAATCCGCTCACCATCGTGCCGCTCTACCTCGTGGCCTACAAGCTCGGCGTGCTGGTCAGCCCCGCGCATGCTGCGCACAGGCTCACCGCGCCGCCCGATTTCGACTGGCTGCACCTCTGGGATTCGACCGTCGCGCTGGCGCACTGGGCCTGGAATCTGGGCACGCCGCTGTTCGTCGGCGTGCCGCTGCTGGCGCTCATTCTGGCCGTTGCCGGTTATTTCATCACCCTGTTCGGTTGGAGTTTGCACCTGCGGCTGGAATGGCGCGCGCGCAAAAAAGCGCGGCTGGCGCGCGAAGCGGCCAGCGCGCAGCAGAAAAACCGAGAATGAATTGAATACCGGCGGGGTTTACCGCGAGGTTTATTTCTCGCCGGGGAGAAACAGCCCTGCATCAGCCGAATCGAGCAGCGCGCTCTGCGCCTCGATTTCGTCGGGATCGGCTTCGCGCACGTCGAGCACGGTGTATTCGATCCGCAGCGCCATACCGGCCAGCGGATGGTTGCCGTCGAGCAGCACCTTGTCGTCGTGAATTTCGGTCACGGTGTAGAAGGCATCGGCATCGCCCGGCGAGCAGCCCTCGGGCAATTGCTCGAACATCATGCCCTCTTCGAGTTCGGCGGGAAACAGCTTGCGGTCTTCGACCAGCAGCAAGTCGGCGTCGTAGTCGCCGAACGCATCTTCGGGCTGCAGGTAGATGTCGCCCTTGTCGCCCACGCCCATGCCCAGCATCTGCTCGGCCATGCGCGGCAGCAGATCGTCGCCGCCGACATAGAAGTCGTCGCCTTCGGCGTTTTCGTCGATCAACTCGCCTTGCGAGTCTGTCATGCGCCAGGACAGGGTGGCGACAAGGCCTTCGGTAATTTTCATGGTTATGCTCACTGGAGTTTGAATATGGAAACGGGGAACGACCAAAAGTTCGCCCGCATTGGAACATGACAAAGATGTCAACTGCGACGCTTCATTGGGGGGCCTTCACCGAAGCCCGCTTTCTGCGCGAAATCTGGCAGCGTAAACCGCTGCTGCTGCGCCAGGCCTTTCCGGGCTTCAAGCCCCTGCTCAGCCGGGCGCAACTGTTTGCTCTGGCCGGGCAGGACGATGTCGAATCGCGCCTGTTGCAGCGCGCGGGCCGACGCTGGCAGCTCGATCACGGGCCTTTTTCGCGCAAGCAGCTTCCGCCCGTCGAACAGCGCAACTGGACGCTGCTGGTTCAGGGGGTGAACCTGCACGTCGATGCCGCAGGCGATTTGCTGCGGCAATTCCGCTTCATTCCCGACGCGCGGCTCGACGATCTGATGATTTCGTGGGCCAGCGAGGGCGGCGGCGTTGGGCCGCACCAAGATGCTTACGACGTATTCCTGCTGCAAGCCGCCGGACGGCGGCGCTGGCGCATCGGTCCGGTGGAAGACGCCACGCTACAACCCGGCAAACCGGTCAAGCTGCTGGCGAAATTCACGCCCGAGGAAGACCTGATCCTCGAACCCGGCGACATGCTTTATCTGCCCCCTGGCTGGGGCCACGACGGCATCGCGGCCAGCGGCGATTGCATGACTTACTCAGTGGGCTTTCGCGCGCCGCCGCAGGGCGAGTTGCTCAAGGAAGTGCTGTGGCAACTGGCGGAAGCGCAGCAAGGCGGCGCGATCTACCGCGATCCGCCGCTGCGCTCGGGGGCGTCTCCCGCGCTGCTTCCTGCGGCCATGGTGAGGTTTGCCCGCGAGGCTTTCAGCCGCCTCAAACCCGACGCTGCGATGTTCGAGAACGTGCTCGGTCTCTATCTCACCACCCCCAAGCCCCAGGTCTGGTTCGAAAGCGTCGAAACCCCTGCAGCTACATTGCGCCGCGCGTGTCGGCAGACGGGTTGTCGGCTCAATCGCCGCAGCAAAATGCTCTACACCGCGCAGGCGCTGTTCCTCAATGGAGAGGCGGTGGAAGCTGCATTGGCGTCCTCCGCGTTGCTGCGCCAACTGGCCGATCAGCAAAACCTGAGCGCTGCGCAGGTTCAGACGGCGACTTCGGCAGAGCTGGCCGCCTTGGCCGACTGGTGCGCCATCGGCTGGTTGCAGCCGGGCTGTTCGGCCGAGAGTTTGCCCTGGTAGCAGATTCAGGTGATATTCAGATGACACCGCCCGGCCAAGACCTGCCCTTCGAGACGCGCACTCAAGCCTATGCGGCCCTCGGCGCGCTGGTGGCCGATCATGGAGCGAGTCTTTACTGTTTCAGCGCCGACTATCGCGCCTGGCCGTTGAATCAGCCCGCGTTCATCCAGCAACTGGAGCAATGGGCGCTGCGCGATGCCAGACGTCTCGATGCCCTGCGGTTTTTGGCGCTGGACTGGAGCCAGGTGAGAGGCCGTTTTCCGCGCTTCGCCGCGTTCCGCCGCGACTTTGCTCACCTGGTGAGTTGTCGCCAGATTGCCGAAACGGGCGCTCGCGGATTAGTCGAAATGGCAGGATCGCCTCGCTGCGCCGTCTATGCACATACCGCGACATGGATGTCGGGTGAGACCTTGCAGACGGCTGCGCGTGTGCACGCCTTGCGCATGCGTTTCGACGAGGTCTGGGAGCAGGCCACCCCGGCATTTCCTGCGGTGATTCTGGGTTTGTGACAATTTTGCAACACGGCAATTCGGAACCTTGAAATTGCAACACGGGGATAACCCGAAGTCCCACTATACTTATGCGCTGAACTTGATATGCAAACCGGTTCTGGTTGCGATTGGGTTCAATCAGGACGGTAAAGAATTTTTTCGGGCCAACCCCCATTTTGACTGACGCTTAGAGGAAAGTAATGAAAAAGTCCCTTCTGCTGGCATCCATGATCGCCGCTCTCGCCCTGGCCGCTTGCGGTAAAAAAGAAGAAGCCGCTCCGGCTGCTTCGGCTCCCGCTGCTGCCTCTGCCCCCGCTGCTGCCTCGGCTCCGGCCTCGGCACCTGCTGCTGCTTCGGCTCCCGCTGCTGCTTCGGCTCCCGCCGCTGCTTCGGCCCCGGCTGCTGCTGCATCTGGCGCCAGCGCTGCCAAGTAATTTCTTTGCAGACGCAAAAAAGCCGGCGCAAGCCGGCTTTTTTGTGGTCTAAATTTTGGCCGACCATAGCCCTCTAGTGGGCCATGGTCTTGGGTGACTTACGACTTACTGAATCTGCTGTTGCAGGATTTGCAGGATCTTGCGCGCGTCGTCGGTCCGCAGCGGCTTGCCCTCAAGCGTCTGCACGGTCACCACGGTTTGTGTCCCGGCGTTTTGCAGGGCAATGCGGTAGTCGGCCGGTTTGGGCTCGCTTTCCTTTTTGCCGAACAGCTTGCCGAAAAATCCCGTGCTGTCCTGCGAGGCCTTGAGCGCGGCTTCAGCACTGATGTAGCGCACATCGAAGCGGCCTTCTGCGCGGTTGCGTTCAATCACGGTGAAGCCTGCAGTATTGATCGCCAGGCTGACCTTACGCCAAGCGGTTTCGAAGCCGTCTTGTAATTGCAGCGCCAGGCCGTCGTCCACGAGTTTTGAGGCCACGGGTTGGGCCAGTTGCACCGGATTTTCGATGCGTTGTTTCGCCGCCTCCTCGCTCAGACCCAGGGTGACCATGAGTTTGCGCAAAAAGATGGTGTTGAGCCCCGGATCGGGTGTTGCGGGCTCCCAGGCCGTGGTCGATTTGTCGTTGGAGTTGTAGACCTCTTTCATCGTCTGGTGGGTGATGTAGATCTGCGTGCCCTTGCCGTCGGGTGTGCGCTCGAACACCGTGCGGAAGCGGTCGCGCGTGCCGGTGTCGTACAGGCTGTCGAACACCTTGCCGAGATACTTGCGGATGAAGTCCTGCGGCAGTTTGGCCCGGTTTTCCGCCCAGTCGGTCTCCATCACGCCGGTTGTGGCATCAGCCTGGGTGAGATAGAAGCCGTTTTCCTGCCAGAAACCTTTGACTTTTTCCCAGAGTTGATCGGGGCTGGAGTCGACCACCAGCCAGCGTTGACCGCCCGCCTGGTCGATGCGCATGCCCGGGTATTGCGGCAAAACAGTGTTGGTCTTGGCGACTTGCTCGGCGGTTTGCACTCCCTTGTCGTAAGCGAGCGCGCTCACCGGGGCATTGGGGCTGCCCGGAACGACGTATTGCTCTTGTCGCGCCAGTTGGGTGAGGTCGGGCGGCACTTCGAGCGGATTGCCCTGTTTGGCGCTTTCGTAGTCCACTCCCTTGCCCTGAACAACGGTGTTCAGGGATGAGCAGCCGCTGAGGAAGGCGCCGGCGCTCAGGGCAATGGCCAAGGCGCTCAACCGCCAGTGATTGGATAGGTTCATACGCAAGAAGGTCTCGGAGATGCGAAGGGGTGAATGGGGAAAATCAGTGAACGAAATCAGTGAACCACCGGCAGGCCCAGCGCTTGCAGGGCCGCGCGCAACGGGGCGTGAAAGGTCGGTTGCAAGGGGGTCAGGGGTAGTCGCAGGCCCGAGTCGATGCGACCCATAAGGCGCAGTGCTTCCTTGACGGGTATGGGGTTGGGCTCGCAGAACAGTAGCTGATTGAGCTCGATGAGCTCGAAATGCAGTTTGCTGGCCAGCGCGGCGTTGCCCGCCATCGCGGCCGTGCACAGTTGGTGCATGCGGCGTGGAACGACGTTGGCCGACACGCTGATGTTGCCGTGCCCGCCCAGCAGCATCAGCGCCACGGCGGTCGGGTCGTCGCCGGAGTAGATGGCAAACGAAGACGGAGCGCGCCGAATGAGCTGTGCGGCGCGGTCGATGTTGCCTGAGGCCTCTTTGACGCCGATGATGCCGGGCACCTGGGCGAGACGCAGGGCAGTGTCCACCTGCATATCGGCCACGGTGCGGCCCGGCACGTTGTAGAGCACCACGGGGATGTCGATCGCCTCGGCGATGGCGGTGAAATGCGCCACCATGCCGTCTTGCGTGGGACGGTTGTAGTAGGGCACGACGCTGAGCACACAATCGGCCCCGACTTCCTGGCAGCGCTTGGAGAGCTCGATGGCTTCGCTGGTGGAGTTGGCACCGGCGCCGGCCATAACGGGCACGCGGCCAGCCGCCTGTTGGACCACCGTGCGCACGATTTCGATGTGCTCGTCCACCGGCAGGGTGGGAGATTCGCCCGTGGTGCCGCAGGGGCTGATGCAGTCGGTGCCTTGTTCGATGTGCCAGTCGACCAGCTTGCGCAGCGCGGGGTAGTCCACGCTGCCATCGGAGTGCATAGGGGTCACCAGGGCGACGATGCTGCCGCGGATGACCAGAGGTTGGGAGGACATTGGTCTGCGTGTGCTGCTTGTGAGCTGCCTGTCAAATGGGAAGATTGTATCGGTCTGCCGCGCTGGCGTTGGGCGCTTCGCGCACGGCGGCGATGCGCTGCACATACGCGGGGCGAGGCGCTTGGACAAAGCCGTCTTCGAAGGCCAGTACGCGCAGCGCCGGGCGCACCGCGTCGAGCAACTCGCCGGGGCGCAGCAAGAAATCAGGATTCGACGGCTTGCCCACGCTGGCTTGTCCAAGGGCGAAGGTTTCGTAGAACAGAAAGCCGCCGGGGGCGACCGCTTCCACGATGCGCGGCAGCAAAGGGCGCCAGAGATAGTTGGTCACGACCACCGCATCGAAAGTTTGTTCGCCGTAGGGCCACGGACCGGCTTCCAGGTCGGCCACCTGTACCTGCGCCAGATCGCGCAGCCCGGCGAGGGCTTCAGCGTTGCGATCCACCGCAAACACCGTATGGCCGCGCTGCCGCAGCCAGCCCACATGGCGGCCTCCGCCGCAAGCGACGTCGAGCACCCTGCCGCCCGCGCGCAGCAGCGAGGCATGGCGGACTATCCAGGGGGAAGGTGGGGCGTCGTTGCGGGCTTCTGGGGTCATGGCGCAGCATCGTAACGGGGCGCCCGCGTGAATGATGCGCGTGCGATGCGCGTGCCTCATGTTGACAAGGCAGAATAGGGGAAACCCTTCTCCCTTCCATTCCTCGACTTTCACCGCAAAACGACATGACCACAGCCACCATCCTCGTCACCGGCGGCGCCGGCTACATCGGCTCGCACACCTGCGTCGCCCTCATCGAAGCGGGTTACATCCCGGTGGTGTACGACAACCTGTGCAACAGCAGTGCCGAGTCGCTGGCGCGGGTGGAGCGCATCACCGGCAAGCGCCCTGCATTCGTGCAGGCCGACATCCGCGATACGGCGCGGCTCGACGCCGTGTTCGAGCAGCACAAGATCGACGCCGTGATCCACTTCGCCGGACTGAAGGCGGTGGGTGAGTCGGTGGAAAAACCGCTGATTTACTACGACAACAACGTCGGCGGCACGGTGGTTTTGCTCGAGGCGATGCAACGCGCCAAGGTGCACAACCTCATCTTCTCGTCGTCGGCCACGGTCTATGGCGATCCGGCCTCAACGCCCATTCGCGAAGACTTTCCGCTCAGCGCGACCAATGCCTACGGCCGCAGCAAACTGATGATCGAAGAAATTCTCGGCGATCTGCACCGGGCCGAACCGCATTGGCGCATCGCCCGTTTGCGCTATTTCAACCCGGTGGGTGCGCACGAAAGCGGGCTCATCGGCGAAGACCCGCGCGGCATTCCCAACAACCTCATGCCCTACATCACCCAGGTGGCGGTGGGCCGCCTGCAGAAGCTGCGGGTGTTCGGCGGCGACTGGCCTACGGTGGACGGCAGCGGCGTGCGCGACTACATCCATGTCATGGATCTGGCGGAGGGGCACGTGGCAGCGCTACGTTATCTGTTAGGCCATGAGGGCATGTTGACCGTCAACCTCGGCACCGGCCAAGGCTACTCGGTGCTGCAGATGGTGCAGGCCTTCGGCAAGAGCATCGGCCGCGATCTGCCGTATGAAATCGTGGCGCGCCGCCCGGGCGACATCGCCGAATGCTGGGCCGATCCGGCGGCGGCGAAAGCCCTTCTGGGCTGGAGCGCCAAACGCGGGCTCGACACCATCTGCGCCGACGCCTGGCGCTGGCAGCAGGGCAACCCGGAAGGCTATGGCGCTTGAGTGCTGCGACTGACTGACTGACCGATCTCTCGTTTTATTGATGCCCTGCGCTTGCACCGGTTTGCCGCCGGGCGCTATGGTTAACCCTGAACCAACAGACTGAAAGGAACATCATGAGCAAAAGCACTCTGCATGCCTCATCGACCCCGATTCACATCGGCATTTCGGATGACGACCGCGCCAAAGTGGCCGAGCAGCTCTCGCATCTGCTGGCCGATACCTACACGCTCTATCTCACCACGCACAACTTCCACTGGAACGTCACCGGGCCGATGTTCAACACCCTTCATCTGATGTTTATGGATCAGTACACCGAGCTGTGGAATGCGGTCGATCCGATCGCCGAGCGCATCCGCGCACTCGGCTTCTCCGTGCCCGGCTCCTA
Source organism: Thiomonas sp. SCN 64-16 (assembly GCF_001725585.1). Lineage (NCBI taxonomy): Bacteria > Pseudomonadati > Pseudomonadota > Betaproteobacteria > Burkholderiales > Thiomonas > Thiomonas sp. SCN 64-16. The sequence continues at coordinate 75,258 of NZ_MEGQ01000004.1, forward strand.
TCACGGTTTCAGTTCGCGCTCCAGCCTGGCCGACGTGCCGGCGCAGCCGCCCAAGGCTCAGGAGATGATCGGCATTCTGGTCAAGGGCCATGAGGCTGTGGCCAAGACGGCGCGCGCGGTATTCACCGTGGCCGACGAAGTCAATGACCAGCCCACCGCCGACCTAATGACCCAGCGCCTGGACATTCACGAAAAAACCGCCTGGATGCTGCGCTCGCTGCTCGAAGGTTAATCGGCGTTTAATCATCCTTCAGTCGCCCGTTTCATCGACGTTCCCTGCGTGGCGATAATTCACGCATGGAACGTCTGCGCTTATGGCTGGCCTTGATCCGTTGGGACAAGCCGGTCGGTTCTCTTCTCTTGTTGTGGCCGAGTCTGTCGGCTTTGTGGATCGCCAGCGATGGGCGACCGAGTTGGTGGCTGGTCGTCGTGTTCATCGCGGGTACGTTTCTCATGCGTTCGGCTGGTTGTGCCGTGAACGATGTGGCCGACCAAGACTTCGACCGCGCCGTGCGCCGCACTGCGCAGCGTCCGGTCACCTCGGGCAAGGTGTCCACCCGCGAGGCGCTGCTGGTCGGCGCGGCGCTCGCACTCGCGGCCTTCGGCCTGGTGCTCACCACCAACCTGCTCACCATCCAGATGTCGGTCGCGGCGTTGCTGATCGCCATCGCCTATCCCTACACCAAGCGCTGGCTGGCGCTGCCGCAGGCCTATCTCGGCGTGGCCTTCAGCTTCGGCATTCCCATGGCCTTCGCCGCAGCGCGCGGCGAGGTGCCGCTGCTGGCCTGGGTGCTGCTGCTGGGCAATCTGTTCTGGGTGCTGGCCTACGACACCGAATACGCCATGGTCGACCGCGAAGACGATCTCAAGGTCGGTATCAAGACCTCGGCCATCACCTTCGGCCGCGCCGACGTGGCGGCGGTCATGGCGAGCTATTGCGCCTACATCGCGCTATGGGCTGCCGTGGGGTGGGCGCTGCGACTGAGCTGGCCTTACTTCCTGGGCGTGGCCACAGCCGCAGCGCAGGCGGCGCATCACTACACCCTCATCCGCGAGCGCGATCCGGCGCAATGCTTTCGCGCCTTCCGGCTCAACCACTATCTGGGTTTGGCGATGTTTGTCGGGGTCGTGCTCGCCTATATCAATTGAGATGCGGTTTCTGTGACTGGCATGCCACTGCGCTATGCCTTGGCGTCTTCGTTTGTCATTCGGTATCCGCCCTGTTCAACGATGGACGAGCGCCAGCTTCAGGCCAAGCCCGATGAACGCTGTCGCAAAGCCACGGCGCATCCACAGAAGGACGGCGGGCCGTGACAGGATATGCACACGCGCCTTGGCGGCGAATGTGCCGTAGAGCACGAACACGACAAAGGTCATTGCCATGAAGGCAGCCGACAGTTCCAGCATCGTCCCCGTTGGCTTAGCTTCGCCACTGCGAACGAACTGCGGCAAAAAGGCCACAAAGAACATCGACAGCTTGGGGTTCAGAAGATTGACCAGCACGGCGTGTCGAATCACCTGTAGGTCGGAGCGGGCCGGTGCATCCACGTTGATCGTCAACGCACCGCGATCACGCCACGTCATCCATGCCAGATAAAGCAGATAGCACACGCCCGTGATTTTGAGCAACTGGAATGCCAAGCTGCTGGTATGCAGCACGGTGGCTAGCCCCGTGACGGCCAGCAGCATTTGAGGCAGGATGCCCAGTGTGCAGCCAAACGCTGCGACGACGGCCCCGCGTGCGCCATGTGAAAGGCCGGCAGCCAAGGTCAGCAGGACGCCAGTTCCCGGCGAGGCGACAACCAGCAGCGAAGTGATCAGGAATTCGGGTCCCATCAAGAAGTCCCTTCCCGCACGGACGCCGCAGGCCACAATTGGCGGATTGTTTCTGTCAGCGAAACGATCAATCGACTGACGTCCTGCTTAGCTGTGCCATGCATGGCCTCGGCCACGATCAAAACATTGTGAGTCTGACTGCTCACCGCCGAATAGGCACTTTGTCGATTGGTCCATCGACGGGCATGCGCACGCGACTTCGCGTCAGCAAAGATGACCTCTCCTGCCTCTGGATGCTCGATTTCGCCTGAGAAAGTGTCGTATCGCTCCGTGCCGGTGGCTCGGCGCACGACGAGCCCCCCGGCGACCCGGTCAAGATCGAACGCTGCAACCGGAATGGCAAAAGCCGCCGAAACTGCATTGCAAAGATCCACGAACGGCAGCACCGATGGGAGATCTCCCTCTTTGCGCAGGCGACGAAGCAGCGCCTCCGAGGCGCAGCGATATTGGGTTGGTTTGAGGCCCATACGGCTGAAAACGCGCCTCCAGGCTTGAATCTCGGGCAGATCGGCCTCAGTGCCAGCGGCGATACGCTGTCGGCCGAGTGTGGTGAGCTGCGCGACGTAATTCGCAACATCTGTCTCCGCAATTGGACAGATGCCTTGCACATGCAAGACCCCAGTGGACAACTCAGGGAACTCGTCGCGCAGCGACAGCGAATATGAGAACAACACGGCGGCACCTCGGGTTCGAACCAGAAAGGCTCGAATCATCCGCGCTTTTCACCACGCGTTCTTGAACGAAATTGCAGCTATCAGGTTCAGCCCAAGGCTTTGGTGTATGCGCCCGGTGCCATGCCGAAAGTGCGTACGAACCATCGTGTCATGTGGCTCTGGTCGGCGAAGCCGCAAGCGGCGGCTGCCTCGGCCGGTTTCAACCCCCGGCGCAACAGCGTGCGGGCCAGATGAATCCGGCGTTGCACTAGATACGCATGGGGAGGTAAGCCCGTCATTCGGGTGAATGCGCGGAGAAACTGGTATTGACTGAGCCCGGCTTCGTGGGCGAGCACGGGGAGCGGCACGGCCGTCGCAGGGTCGTCGTCCATCATGGCCCGCGCCGAATGAATCGCCGCAGGAAAGCCAGGAAGCCGGGGTTGGATCGGTTGCAGGAGGGGGCCGAGCGCAGACAACAGAGCCTCGTCCTGCTGTAGTGAATTCGGTGCAGTGCTGGTTGCGACATCAAACAGTCGGCGAACAGCCGATGCCTGTTGCCCGTCGCGGACGACGGGACTGGCGAACTCACCTTTCAGGCGCCCTCCCTCGGCGATGTCCTCGGCAGCTTCCGCGATGATGGAAGGTTCAAAGTAAAGCATGCGCCAAGAACGGCTTGTGCAGCCGATAGGGGCGCCGTCATGCACTTCTCCTGGATTGACCGTGATGACATCGCCGGGCCAGGCTTCGACCAAGCCGCGTCCGCTGGCGGATTTGTGTCCGCCGCGATCCATCAGGCCTATACCGAATTGCTCGTGGGTGTGACGGCCGAAAGTGATCGATGAGTCGGCAACAATGGCTTGCGTTCCACGCATCTCGCAAGGAAGTATCTTGATATTTTGATTCCTGGCCATGCTCAGGATCTCGCGGGGTCGACGCGGGTTTTCGTCAACCCGTGAGCCGTTCCAGTGCCTCGCGGTAGCGGGCCAGGGTGTGCTCGATGACGTCGGCGGGCAGGGCGGGCGGCGGCGGTTGTTTGTTCCAGCCGGGCACGCCCTCTAGCCAGTCGCGCAGAAACTGTTTGTCGAAGCTCGGCGGCGAACTGCCCTCCAACCAAGTGTCGGCGGGCCAGAAGCGTGAGGAATCCGGGGTGAGCACTTCGTCCATCAGGGTGAGGGCGCCGCTCTCATCGAGGCCGAACTCGAACTTGGTGTCGGCAATCAGGATGCCGCGCGCGGCGGCGTAGTCGGCAGCGCGTTGATAGAGGGTGATGCTGATGTCGCGCACTTGCGCGGCGAGTTCGGCACCGATGGCCTGCTCCATTTGTGCGAAAGAAATGTTCTCGTCATGTTCGCCCAGTTCGGCCTTGGTGGCGGGGGTGAAAATGGGCGCGGGCAGTTTGCTGGCGAGCTTTAGGCCCTTCGGAAGGGCGACGCCGCAGACCGCGCCGGTGGCTTGATAGTCTTTCCAGCCCGAACCCGCGAGGTAGCCGCGCACCACGGCTTCGACCGGCAGGGGTTTGAGGCGTTTGACCACCATGGCGCGACCGCGCACCTGATTGCGCTCATCGGGCGCCACCACGGCCTCGGGATCGATGTCGAGCAAATGGTTGGGCGCCACGTTGTGCAGCAGGCCGAACCAGAACCGCGCCATGCGGGTGAGAATTTCGCCCTTGCCGGGAATGGGCTCGGCCATGATGACGTCGAAGGCCGAGATGCGGTCTGTAGCCACCATCAGCAGGCGGTCGGCGCCCACAGCATAGTTTTCGCGCACCTTGCCGCGCGACAGCAAGGGCAGGGAATGCAGGGAGGATTGCAGCAGGGCAGAGGTCATGGGCGGGCTTTCGTGAGGAATGGAGCGATTGTAGAAATTCGCAGGGTTGAGTTTTTCACCCGCCGCGTTTCACAATAGGTAGGCCGCACGTGCGGCAGACTCACAACGGAGACTTCGATATGGCTGCAAAACGCATTCTGTTGTTGGCGGGTGATTACGCCGAAGACTACGAAACCATGGTGCCGTTCCAGACCCTGCTTGCCGTGGGCCACACGGTGCATGCGGTCTGCCCCGACAAGAAGGCGGGCGATCAGGTGAAAACCGCGATTCACGACTTCGAGGGCGCGCAGACCTATTCCGAAAAGCCCGGCCACAATTTCACCCTCAACGCCACTTTCGCCGAAGTGAAGGCCGAGGACTACGACGCGCTGGTCATCCCCGGCGGGCGCGCCCCCGAATACCTGCGGCTCAACCCCAAGGTGCTCGATCTGGTGCGGCATTTTTTCAGCGCCGACAAGCCGGTGGCGGCGGTATGCCACGGGGCGCAGATTCTTGCGGCGGCGGGCGTGCTGCAAGGTCGCAAGTGCTCGGCCTATCCGGCCTGCGGCCCGGAAGTGCGTGAGGCCGGCGGCGACTATGCCGATATTCCAGTCGATCAGGCGGTGACGCAGGGCAATCTGGTGACCGCCCCGGCCTGGCCCGCGCATCCGGCGTGGATGGGACAGTTTCTCAAGCTGCTGGGGACGCAGATCACGCTGTAACGCGTGTGTAAACGCCATGAAAAACGCCGACTTCTAGTCGGCGTTTTTGTGGGCGGCCAGGAGTTCAGCTCAGTACCGTCATGCTCAGGCGGCGGCGGTAGCTCTCCACCGTGGGATCGGTGACCGGGGGCTGGCCGGGCGCGGGCTTGGGGGCATCTGCAGGCGCCATCAGCTCCAGAATGTTGACAAAGGTCTTGCGCGCGCGGTCTTCGCTCCAGCTTTTGTCGCGCATGAGAATGTCGAGCAATTCGTCAAGCGCCGCGGTCCACTGCTGCGCGGCCATGTGTTGCTGCGCTAGGGCGTAGCGGGCGTCGAAGTCGCGCTTGTTGGTGGCGATGCTGGACTGCAGCGCGGCAACAGGGGGCAGGCCGGGCGCAGCCTGCGCGGCGCAAAGCCAGTCGGCCAGCGCCTGGATGCGGGCGTCGGCCAGCGCTTTGCCGGCAATGGGCTCGAACGCCAGCTTGGCGTCGGCGGTGCGGCCGTCCTTGAGCAGCAGTTCGACATACGCCTTGCGTGCGTTGTCGTTGGCCGGATTGGTGGCCAGGTCTTGCTGCAGCTTTTCCAGCAGCGGCAGCGCGGGTGCAGACTCGGCTTCGGCATCGCTCGGTTCGACCTCGTCCGCCTGCTCCGGCGCGGAATCGGGAACGTGCTTGTCGAGAAATTCGCGGATCTGGCCTTCGGGCAGCGCGCCCACGAAACCGTCCACCGGCTGGCCGTCTTTGAGCAGCATGACCATGGGGATGCTGCGCACGCCGAACGCAGCGGCGAGTTCCTGCTCTTCTTCGGTGTTGATTTTCACCAGCTTGAAACGGCCTTGGTAAGCCACTTCCAGCTTTTCGAGAATGGGGCCAAGCGCGCGGCAGGGGCCGCACCACGGGGCCCACAGATCGACCAAGACCGGGACGGTATGGGAGGCTTCGACGACTTCGGTTTCAAAATTGGCAACGGTGGCATCAATCATGTTCGACTCCTGAATGAGCAGGGCAAATGGGGGCGGTCGGCGCCATACCAAGGGGTGTATGCAGGCGCACGATCTGCGTTTGGAAGGAGCATAGCGGGGCGCGATTTCAAGAGCTTGATCCACGGCTTCTTAAAATCCCCCGTTTACAGGCGTTGCACAGGAGAGAGCAGATGGCCGCAATCGGCGTGGTGATGGGGTCGCAAAGCGACTGGGAGGTGATGCGCCATGCGGCGGACATCCTCGTCCGCTTTGGGGTGGCGCACGACTGCCAGGTGGTCTCCGCCCACCGCATGCCCGACGATCTGTTTGCCTACGCCGATAGTGCGCAGCAGCGCGGCCTGCGCGTCATCATTGCCGGTGCGGGCGGCGCGGCGCATCTGCCGGGCATGCTCGCGGCCAAGACCACGGTGCCGGTGCTCGGCGTGCCGGTGCCCAGCAAGTATCTGCGGGGCGAAGATTCGCTGCTGTCCATTGTGCAGATGCCCAAGGGTGTGCCGGTGGCGACCTTTGCCATCGGCGAAGCCGGGGCGGCGAATGCCGCGCTGTTTGCCGTGGCGATGCTGGCGGCGCATGACACCGCGCTGCGCGATCGGCTCGACGCCTTCCGCGCGGAGCAAACCGCCGCAGCGCGGGCCATGCGCGTGGGTAGCCCGGCATGAGCAAGTCTGCCGCATTCATTCCCCCCGGCGCCACGCTGGGCGTGCTCGGCGGCGGGCAGTTGGGCCGCATGTTTGCCCAGGCGGCGCAGAGCGCGGGCTATGGCGTGGCCGTGCTCGAAGCCGACGAAGCCGCGCCGGCAGCGCAGGTCACCGGCATTCACCTTGCTGCGCGCTACGACGACCCGCTGGCGCTCGACCAACTCGCCCGCGATTGCGCTGCGGTGACGGTGGAGTTCGAGAATATTCCGGCGCACTCGATGCAGTGGCTGGAGTCGCGCGTGCCGCTGGCGCCCGCGCCGCAGGCCCTGGCTGTGTGCCAGGACCGGGCGCAGGAAAAGGCTTTGTTTGCGCGGCTTGGCGTGCCTTGCGCGCCGCACGCCGTGCTGACCGCGAGCGGCGGTCTTGGTGCGGTGAGCACTGAGCTGTTTCCCGGCATTCTTAAAACCGCCCGGCTGGGCTATGACGGCAAAGGGCAGATCACGGTGCAAACAGCCGCCGACCTGCCTGCGGCCTGGGCCGCCCTGGGCGGTGTGGACTGCGTGCTGGAGAAAAAACTCGATCTGGCCTATGAACTGTCGGTGGTGATGGCACGCGGCCGCGACGGTTGCTCCGTGCTGTACGAGCCGCAGCAAAACCTGCACCGCGACGGCATTCTGTTCGCCAGCTTTTCGCCCGGCCCGTCCATCACCCCCGACATCGCCGAGGCTGCGCAGAATGCTGCAGCCGCAATAGCGCAGGGGCTGGACTATGTCGGCGTGCTCTGCGTGGAGTTTTTCGTGCTGCGCGATGGTCGCCTGCTGGCTAACGAAATCGCGCCGCGCCCGCACAACTCCGGCCACCACACCATCGACTCCTGCACCGTGTCGCAGTTCGAGCTGCAGTGGCGCACCCTGGTGAACTCGCCGTTGCTAGTGCCCAGGCAGCACAGCGCCACTGTCATGCTCAATCTGCTGGGCGATCTCTGGTTCGACGCCACCGGCCAGCAGCGCGAGCCCGACTGGGCCACCGTGCTGGCGCAACCCGGCGCACATCTGCACCTCTACGGCAAGCACGCGCCGCGCAAGGGCCGCAAGATGGGTCACCTCACCTGCACGGCGGCCACCCCTGCCGAAGCGCGCCAGACCGCGCTGCACGCCTGTACCGTTCTCGGTCTGGAGCCGTTCTGAGGTGAGCGAGGTGAACACCGACGCCCAAGTGCGTCCGCGCGAGATCATCGAGGCCGTGCGGCGTCTGGAGGCGGGCGAACTGGTCGGTCTGCCGACGGAAACCGTTTACGGCCTGGCCGCCGACGCCGAGAACGCGCAGGCCGTCGCCAGAATCTATGCCGCGAAAGGGCGGCCTGCCGACCACCCCGTGATCGTGCATATCCACCGCGCCGCCGATCTGGGGCATTGGGCGTCCGATGTGCCTGAACCCGCGCGCAAGCTTGCCGCCGCCTTCTGGCCCGGGCCGCTCACCTTGATTCTGCCGCGCAAACCCGGCGTGGCCGACGCCTGCGCCGGGGGGCAGAGCACCATCGGCCTGCGCTGCCCCTCCCATCCCGTCGCCCAGGCCGTGCTGGCGATTTTCAAAGGCGGGCAGGGCGGGTTGGCGGCGCCGTCGGCCAACCGTTTTGGCCGCATCAGCCCCACCACGGCGGCGCATGTGCATGCAGAACTCGGCGACGACCTGCTGGTGCTCGACGGCGGCGCCTGCGCGGTGGGCATCGAGAGCACCATCGTCGATTGCACCGCGCAACCGCCGCGCATCCTGCGCCCGGGGCAGTTGCAGGCGGCTGACATCGCGCAAATCCTGGGCGTGGCCGAGGCCGACTTGCTGCGCCCGGCAGGATCTGCCCCGCGTGTGGCGGGCGTGCTACCGGCGCATTACGCCCCGCGCACACCGCTGCAGTGGTGTTCACGCGACCAAATCAATGCACGCTGGGAGATTGACGCAGACGCGGGGCGGCGCATCGGGGTGCTGGCGTTCCCGCCGCAGCCACATGCGCCCCATTCCTCATGGGTCACGTTGCCTGCCGATCCTGCTGCCTATGCGCAACAGCTTTACGCTGTTTTACGCAAACTGGATGCGGCAGGGCTCGAGGAGATTTGCGTTGAAGTCTTGCCGCCATCGCCTGCCTGGCTGGCGCTGCGCGACCGGCTGACGCGCGCAGTGCATGGCTCGGGTCGCTGACGTCCTGCAAGAGCGGGTGGTTCGCCACAAAAGGCGAACATGTATCCTTTTGTTGCAAATCGGCAAACCTGTGGCAAATGCGCAGTACCACTCTTGCGACGCCATTTTCCTTCGGCTACGCTAAAGCGAACGGTCGTTCTTTTTTTGACCCGCCCGCCTGCAGGCCAGCAGGCATACAACAATGTTTGAGGAGATGTTCATGCGGAATCGTGTCTGGATTGCGCTGGCCTTGGCCAGCGCCTTGGGCTTGGCAGGTTGCGGCGGCGGCGGAAATCCTTCTCCGCCCTCGCTGGCCTCCGTGGCGAGTGTGAATTCGGCCAGCACGGCGCCGGCCGCGCCGCCGAGCGGCGGGTTCAAGCAAATGGTTGTGTTTGGCGATAGTTTGTCCGACGACGGTGCGTACACCTTGGCGGCGGTCAGCACCTATGGCGCAACCGTGCCGTTTACCGGCTTGCCTTATCCCGCAGGAGGGCAGTTCACCGTCAATGGCGATACCACCGGCAACTGGACGGGGGTTCTGGCCTCCAGCCTGAAACTGGGTTTGACGCCTAATGTGATTGGCTATGGCACCCCCTCAGGTGTGATGTATCTCGGAGCGACCGGGCCGACCTCGACGCCTACGTTCTGTGCCTTCAGCGCGCCGCCTTCTTCCGGGCAAGCCACTTGCACCAATTTTGCCCAGGGCGGTTCCATGGTGAGCAACGCGAATGGCATCGGCCACAGCGGCGGGGCTTTGACCCTGCCGGTCACCGCACAAGTGCAAAATTATCTCGCGCAGTTCAATGGCAGTTTCAACAGCAATCAGTTGGTCACCGTGCTGGCCGGTAATAACGACATTTTTACGGCTCTGGGTACGGTAAGCGCCACAGTGACGCAAGCCGTCACGCAGGCTGTCACGAGCGCCCTGCAGCAAAACCCCAATCTGACGCAGGCGCAGATTGCGCAAATCCAAGCGCAGGCGCAGCAATCCGCAACCACTTCTGCAGTCAGTAACGCGCAGAAGACCGTCGCGACCGCGGCCGATGAACTGGCCGCTCAAATCAAGCTCATCACCAGCAAAGGGGCGAAGTATGTGATGGTCTACACCTTGCCGGACTCATCGCAGACGCCATTCGGACGCGGTTTGCCCTACACCGGTCTGACGCCGCCGCAAACGCCTCCTGCCGGTTATGTGTGTGACAACACCAACACGGGAGCGCCTTGCTATCTGCTTTCCAATCTGGTGCAGGTGTTCAATCAGCGTTTGTTGAACGATCTACAGGGGCAGCCGGTCAAGGTGCTCGATGGCTACAGCCTGCTCAACCAGGAGGTCACCAATCCGGCGCAATTCGGTTTCACCAACGTGACTACCCCTTGGTGTAACCCGGCGACCACGAGCTCTCTGTTGTGCAACGTCAACACCCCGTATGCTGCCGCCGGCGCCAGTGCGGCGAATTTGGGCACATGGCTGTTTGCCGATACCGCTGGGTATACAATCATTGCTAGCACAACATTGCAGGCGATGAAGGGTTTTGGCTGGATTTCGCAATGACAACGAGGAGACGAGCAATGAATGCCTTACAACGCACTGTACTGGGCAGCATTTTTTCCGCCGCCAGCTTCGCTCTTCTGCCCACCGCGCATGCCGATGATTTTCCGAAAAATATCATCTATGTCGGCGCTGCCTATCTCAATAACCATCCTAGCCAGCCGAATTTGAGCGGCTACAACACGCCGCCCAATCTCAATTTGGCTGAGGGCAATGCCACGACTCTCGGTTTAGGGTACGTGCGCAACCTACCCGGGCCGTGGAGTTTCGAGCTGGCGCTAGGTTATCCGCCCACGGTGCGCACCTATGCAGAGGGCAGCGGCTGGCGCACGCTCAGTGGCGTTGGTGTGACCGATGTGGATGTGTACTCGCCAACGGCCTTCATCAACTTCCACATTCGAGGAAAAGAGGCGAAGTGGGACCCCTTCGTCGGCTTGGGCGTCAACTACACGTGGTTTCGTAACACCAAGGCATTGCCGCCGCTTGAGCATGCGCAAGGGCCAACCGATATCCATCTATCGAGCGATTTGACCTGGGCCGCCCACATTGGTCTGATCTATCGCTTCAATTCGCGTTGGTCGTTGGTGAGTACCGTCGCTTATTCGGATGTGCGCAGCACGCTGACCTCCACCTCATACACGCGGGATCGCTCGGTCATCACCAGCCAGGCGTCGACGAACATCAAGTTCAATCCGGTGGTCTACACCTTGGCAGTGGGCTATAGTTTTTAAAAGCTTGCTCACGCTGCAAGTTGTGGAAAGAGGGGGCTTCGGCCCTCTTTTTTTGGATACCGCAAGCAGAAAAATCTGTCTTTATATACAGCTGTGCTACATTGCGCCGCAGTGCTATTCAGACTTGAGGACCATGCCATGGAACAGGGAAAATCCGCAGTGAATCCAGAAAAAGCCAAGGCGCTTGCCGCCGCGCTGTCGCAGATCGAAAAGCAGTTCGGCAAGGGCACCATCATGCGCATGGATGATGGCGAGGCGCAGCGCGACATTCAGGTGGTGTCCACCGGCTCGCTGGGCCTGGACATCGCCCTGGGCGTAGGCGGGCTGCCGCGCGGCCGGGTGGTGGAAATCTACGGGCCAGAGTCCTCGGGCAAGACCACGCTCACCCTGCAGGTCATTGCCGAAATGCAGAAGCTCGGCGGCACTTGCGCCTTCATCGATGCCGAGCATGCGCTCGACGTGCAATACGCCTCCAAACTCGGAGTGCAACTACCTGATTTGCTGATTTCTCAGCCCGATACCGGCGAGCAGGCGCTTGAAATCGTCGACGCGCTGGTGCGCTCCGGCTCGGTGGACATGATCGTGATCGACTCGGTGGCTGCGCTCACGCCCAAAGCCGAAATCGAGGGCGAGATGGGCGATTCGCTGCCGGGTCTGCAGGCCCGGCTGATGAGCCAGGCGCTACGCAAGCTCACCGCCAACATCAAGCGCACCAACTGCCTGGTCATTTTCATCAACCAGATCCGTATGAAAATCGGCGTGATGTTCGGCAATCCCGAAACGACGACCGGCGGCAACGCGCTCAAGTTCTACTCCTCTGTGCGCCTGGACATCCGCCGCATCGGGGCCATAAAAAAGGGCGAAGAAGTCGTCGGCTCTGAAACCCGCGTCAAGGTGGTGAAGAACAAGGTGGCGCCGCCGTTCAAACAGGCGGAGTTCGACATCCTCTATGGCGAAGGTATTTCGCGCGAAGGCGAAATCGTTGACCTGGGGGTGCTGGCCAAACTGGTGGAGAAGTCCGGCTCCTGGTATGCCTACAACGGCGAGAAAATCGGCCAGGGCAAGGACAACGCGCGCGAATTTCTCAAGTCAAATCCCGACATCGCCCGCGAGATCGAGAACAAGGTCCGCGCCAGTCTCGGCGTGCCTGAGGCCAATGCGCTGATGACGGCCGATATGTCCGAGGAAGAGCAAGACTGAGTCCGTTGCCATGAGTCTGCCTCGCGCCCAGCCTTCTTTGCGTGCGCGGGCCGTGCGCTATCTCTCGCAACGGGAGCACAGCCCGTTGGAACTGCGGCGCAAGCTGCTGCGCTATTGCGAGGCGTCCGAAGAGATCGATGCCCTGCTCGCCAGTCTGGAGCAGGCGGGTTTGCTCAGCGGTGAGCGTTTTGCCCAGTCGCTCATTCATCGGCGACAGCAGCGTTACGGCAATTTGCGCATCGCACAAGAACTCGACGCGCACGGCCTATCGTCCGATTCCACGGCAAATCTGCGTCAGTCCTTGAAAGACAGCGAACTGACTCGCGCCCGTGCCGCTTGGGCGCGAAAATTCCAGGCGCTTCCGCAAGACGCTGCCGAGCGGGCCAAACAGGCTCGTTTTTTGACTCAACGTGGCTTCAGCGGGGACGCCGTCCGCGCGGTTTTGCGCGGCGAGGGCACGGAAGACGTCGACTGACTTGCTGCGCCGCAGCAGGCTGCTACACTGATTCTTGCGCTTCATCAAAAATAGATCCACCATGCGCGACACTCCTGCCGCCCCGTCTTCGCCCAATCGCCGTCTGGTTCACCGCCGCAGTCTCAGTATCGAGGTCTATGCGCGAGAGGATGGCTTGTGGGATCTGCAGGCCGAATTGCGGGACGTGAAAACGCGCGATCTCACCCTGTCCGAACGCACCCGCCCGGCGGGCATTCCGGTGCATGACATGTTGCTCATCGTCACCATCGACGACGCGCTCAACATCGTCGATGCCCGCTCGCACACCCTGTTCAGCCCTTACGACACCTGCGGCGATCACGATGACGCCTACCGGCGGCTGATCGGCCTCAATCTGCTGCGCGGATTTCGTTCCGCTGTGCGCGAGCGCCTGGGCGGCGTGCTGGGCTGCACCCATCTCACCGAATTGACGCAAGTGCTGCCTACTGCAGCCATTCAGGGGCTGGCCGGGTTGACGACGATTACCTTGCCGGAGCCTCAAGAAAGCGCAGGGCCGCCCCAAGCTTTCTTGATCCCCTCGGGGGGCGGGTCGGCGAGCCGACCCAGGGGGCGTTTAGACACGGAGCGTGCCGCCGGTATGCCTTTTCAGCTCAACCGCTGCCACGCCCTGCGGCTGGACAGCCCAGCAGTCGCCGAGTTTTATCCCCGTTGGGCGCAACAAACTGCGCCACAACGCACCGAAGGCACAATGCCTGCACCACAAGTCGAGGACGAGACGCCATGAAAATTCATGAATATCAGGCCAAGCAACTATTGAGAGAACACGGTGTGCCGGTTCCGCGCGGCAAGCCCGTGTTTTCCGTCGATGAGGCCGTCGCCGCAGCGCAGGAATTGGGCGGCCCGGTCTGGGTGGTGAAGGCGCAGATTCACGCTGGCGGGCGGGGCAAGGGCGGCGGTGTCAAGCTGGCGCGAACGCTGGACGAAGTCTGG